>CAZDAV010000097.1:0-4565 GCA_964503725.1 uncultured Steroidobacteraceae bacterium | reverse complement strand
GGGGCGATGACGTCCGCCAGCTCGCCGAGCCGCATGCTGCGCGGCGGGCTCATCGGTTTCGACTCGGCAGAGCCGCCCGCGCCATGGCGAGCGTCGAGCGCACGCGGTAGAGCGTCGGATCCACGACCACGTCCCAGGTCCCGGCCCAGTGCACCTCGCGTCCGCCAAATCCCTTCTTGAAGAGGCCGACCCCGTGCCAGGCGTGCTTCGGACCCGCCCCGGCGGGGGCGATCCCCCACAGGTCGTGCCGCAGGCTGCCGAGCTCACGGGCGCGCCGCATCATCTCCCACTGGAGCAGGTAGCTGGCGTAGTGCTTGGGCTCGCCGGCCTCCTCGCGGCGCGATCCCGCGAACAGGTAGAACGACTGCGTCCCCTCCATCACCAGCATGCCCGATGCGAGCAGCTGGCCATCGCGCCGCGCCTCCAGGATCGACGCGCGGCCGCCGCCGCCGAGCGCCCGCCAGGCGGTGCGGTAGCGCTCCAGCGGCGGTCGCGGGAAGCCGGCTCGGCGCTGGGTCTCGAGCACCAGGGCATGGAGCGCGTCGATAGCGGTCGAGTCCGAGGCATCGGTCACGACGGTGACCTCGACTCCCTCGCGCTGCGAGCGGCGCACGGCGTAACGGGTGTCCTTGTCAAAGGAGGCAAGCAGCGTCTCGTCATCGGTCAGGTCGACGATGCGGGTCTGGCCGACCTGCACCGGCCTCGGGTCTGGTCTCAGGCGCAGCCCGCCGAAGGCAGCGGCGCTCGGCGAGTCAAGCTCGACCCGCGGCTCGAGCTTGACGGCCACCACCCGGGCGGCTCGGCCGACCTCGCGCAGCCCGATGCTCACCGCGCGCAGCCGCTCGGCGGCGCGTGGATGCGTGTAATCCAGCACCGGGCCGTGGGGCACGTACCAGAAGGCGCGGCCGAGCGGCAGGCGGCGCTGCTGCGCGGCCACCAGCGCGACGATCTCGCCCTCATCCTCGACCACGAAGCGTCGGACCGGCTGGCCGTCAAGGGCCGCCACCTCGGCCCACGCCCAGTCGTGCAGGAAGTCGCCGGCCTCGGTCTGCCCGAGGAGTGCCTGCCAGGTGCGCTCGTCGGCGGGCATGGCCGGTCGGAATCGGGTCATGCCGCCCTCCGCAGCCATCTCCGGCCCGCGATATAGCGGCGCACCTGTGCCTGCTCCTCCGAGCGCAGTACGGCCCCGATCAGGAGGTAGATCGCGGTGCCGCCGCCGGCCAGCACGAGGAGGGCCACGACCCGGCTTGCCCCGTTGGCCAGCACCGGGGCGAGCCAGGCCTGCGTGGCCGCCAGTCCGCCGAGCATTCCAGAGGCCGCGACCAGCGCCGCACCCGCCGAGCGGCCCGCCGAACGGAGGACATGCCCCTCCTCGATCGTGCCGACCCGGCGCCGCAGCGCCCAGACCAGGCCGATCACCTCGAGCGTTGCGCTGATCGAGAGGGCCAGCGCCAGGCCCGCGATGCCCATCGGTCCGGCCAAGGCGATCATGAGCGGCACGTTGATGGCCACGGCCACGATCGCCCACAGCACGGGCGTGCGGGTGTCCTGTATCGCATAGAAGGCGCGCGTCAGCACGTGCACCACGATATGGCCTGTCAGGCCGATGCTGAAGAGCACCAGCGCGTCGGCGGTCCGCTCCGAGGCCTCGGCCGAGAAGAGGCCGTACTGGAAGAAGGCGGCCGCGATCGGTCTGGCGAGCACGATCATCACCGCCGTCAGCGGCGCCGCCACGAAGATGAGGACGCGCAGGCTGGTCGAAAGCTGGCGACGGATCTCGGCGATGCGCCCGAGCGCGGCGTCCCGGCTGAACGTCGGAAAGAGCGCGATCGCCACGCTCACGCCCAGCACGCCGACCGGGAGCTGGCTCAGCTGATACGCGTAGTTGTAGGCGGTCACGCTCCCGACCGCCAGGCCGCTGGCCAGGACGGTGCTGACGATGAAGTTCACCTGCCCCGCCGCCAGGCCAAGGAAGCGCGGGCCCATCAGCCACACCACCTGGCGCACGCCGGGGTGCGACAGGCCCAGCGTCAGGTCGTAGCGCAGCCCAACCCCACGAAGCGCCGGCAGCTGGATGGCCAGGTGCAGGACCGACCCGATGACGACGCCGATGGCCAGCCCCTCGACCCCGATCAGCGGCGCCAGGACGACCGCGGCGGCGATGATCGCCAGGTTGTAGACGAGCGGCGCATAGGCCGGCACCGCGAAGCGTTCGTGGCTGTTCAGCAGCCCGCTGACCACCGCCCCCATCCCCACGAAGACGGGGCTGAGCAGCATGAGGCGCGTCATGCGCACCGTCAGCTCGGTGGTGGGAGCGTCGAAGCCCGGGGCGATGAGCGGCACGACCCACGGCGCCAGGATGGCCATCAGCGCACTCAAGGTGGCGAGCGCGATGAGGACGAGGTTCATGACGCTGCTCGCCAGGCGCCAGGCCTCGGTCTCCTCGCCCCGAGCCCGGTAGCCGCTGAAGACCGGGATGAGCGCCGCCGACAGGGCGCCCGCCACCACCAGCTGGAAGATGGCGTCGGGGATGCGGAAGGCGGCGAAGTAGGCGTCGAGCTCGCTCGTCGCGCCGAACTGCGAGCCGATGACCAGCAGCCGGATCCAGCCGAGCAGGCGGCTGGCCAGCGCGGCGAGGGTCAGGATCAGGCTGGCGTTGGCCAGCACCCGACCGACCGATGGACCGGTGACGACCGGCGGCGTCTCCCCGCCGACGGCCTGGCTCACCGAGCCGGGCGGCCGGCGCCGGCCTTGCCCGAGCGGGGATGCGCGGCGCGGTAGGCGGAGCGCAGCGATGCGTCCGACAGGTGGGTGTAGATCTGGGTGGTCGCCAGGCTGACATGGCCGAGCAGCTCCTGCACGGTGCGCAGGTCTGCCCCGCCCTCCAGCAGGTGGGTGGCGAAGGAATGCCGCAGGGTGTGCGGCGAGGTGCTCGCCGGCGCGCCGCTGGCGGTCACCCAGCGGTCGACCACCATCCGCGCACCACGCGCGGTGAGCGGGCCGCCGGCTCCGTTCAGGAAGAGCGCCGCACTCGTGCCCGTGGCACGCGCCGCCAGGGTGCCCCGCCCGCCGGCCAGGTACGCGCGCAGCGCCTGTGCCGCCGGCTCCCCGAACAGCAGCTCGCGCTCCTTGTCCCCCTTGCCGATGACGCGCAGCCGCCGGCGCGCCAGGTCGACTCGGTCGATCGTCAACGACGCGAGCTCGCTGATGCGCATGCCGGTGGCGTACAGCAGCTCCAGCAGCGCCGCATCACGACGTGCCATGGCATCGGCCCGCGCGGGATCACGCCGACGGATGCCACTCGCCGCCATGTTGCGGGGAGCCTCCACCAGCCGCGCTGCACCGGCCACCGACAGGACCCGCGGCAACCGACCGGGCCGCTTCGGCGAGCGCACCCCGGCCACCGGATCGCCGTCGATCCAACCCTGCCGCGCGGCGTGGCGGTAGAGGGAGCGGATGGCGGCCAGGCGACCCCCGATCGTGGTCGCGGACAGCTTCCGCTCGGCGAGCGTGCCGAGGTAGGCGCGCACCGTGGCGCGGTTGGGCGCGGTCCAGCGCACGCCGGCCGCATCGAGGTAGGCGAGGAACTGCGTCACGTGACGGCGGTACTCGCGGATGGTGCCGGGCGAGGAGTTTCGGCTGGAGAGATGGCCGAGGAACCGCTCCACGGCGGTCGCGGCATCGGCGCTCAGCGCCGGCCCGGAGGTGGCATCGGCCGATCCGCGCTGCCCGCGCCGGCCGTCAGCCATGCGCGGCCGCAGCTGCCGCGGGAGCCTCGCCGTCCTCCTCCGCGCGCGCGGGCTTGGTCCAGGACGAGTAGTCGCAATCGGGGTAGCGGTCACAGCCCCAGAACGGGCGCCCGCCGCGGCGCGAGCGCTTGGTCACCACGGTCCCGCTGCCGCACTTGGGGCAGGTGCCGAACTTCTCTGCCGCGGGGGTCTCGCGCTTGATGTAGCGACAGTCCGGGTAGCGGTCGCAGCCCACGAACGGTCCGAATCGGCCGGTCCGCGCGACCAGGTGGCCCTGCTCGCACAGCGGGCACAGCTCTCCCACCCCAGGCAGCGCCACGACTTCGCCCTCCTCGCCGGGGAGCGGCATCGTCTGCTTGCACTCCGGATAGGCGCTGCATCCCAGGAACCAGCCGTTGCGCCCGAAGCGCTTGACCATCAGGTCGCCGCTGAGCGGGCACACGATGTCGGTCACCTCGACCTGCTTCGCGATGTTCGTCCGACCCTCCTCGATCTGGACGCTGAACGGCTCCCAGAAGGCGCGCACCATCGGCACCCATTCGGAGGTCCCGCGCGCCACGTCGTCGAGCTGCTCCTCCATGCGTGCGGTGAACTCGAGGTCGACGACCTCGGGGAAATGCTCGACCAGCAGGTCGGTGACGCGGAAGGCCGACTCCTCCGGAAAGAGGCGCCGCTCCTTGATGGTCACGTAGCCGCGTTGCCGGATCGTCTCGATGGTCGGGGCGTACGTCGACGGACGGCCGATGCCGTGCTCCTCGAGCGCCTTGATCAGGGTCGCCTCGGTGTAGCGCGGCGGTGGCTGGGTGAAGTGCTGCT
>CAZDAV010000096.1:0-4602 GCA_964503725.1 uncultured Steroidobacteraceae bacterium | reverse complement strand
GGCGGGCCTGCGGGTCGAGGCCGGTGGTCGGCTCGTCCAGGATGATCAGCTCCGGGTCGTTGATCAGCGCCCGCGCGATCGTCAGGCGCCGCTTCATCCCGCCGGAGAGCGGCTCGACCTGGTCGCCGGCTCGTTCGGTGAGCTGCATGAACTCGAGCAGCTCTGCCGCCCGCGGGCGCGCCACCGACATCGGTATGTCGAAGTAGCGCGAGTACATGAGCAGGTTCTCGAGGACGGTCAGCTCGGCGTCGAGGTTGTCGGTCTGGGGGACGACCCCGAGCCGCGCCTTGATCTGGGCCGCCTGGGTGCGCGGGTCCATGCCGATGACGGTCAGCTCTCCCTCGCTGACCGGGCTGGCGCAGGCGATCATGCGCATCGTCGAGGTCTTGCCCGCCCCGTTCGGGCCCAGGAATCCGAACGCCTCGCCGGTGCGCACGTCGAAGTCGACGGCATTCACGGCGGTGAATTCGCCGAAGCGCTTCGTCAGCGCGCGGGCATGGACAAGGATCTCTTCCGAGGGGGGCATGGGTCGATTCTAGCGATCGACCTCACGGCGAGGGAGTGTCCCCAAGGCTTGGCCGAGGGTGCGCCGGACCGCGAAGCGGCCGTGTCAGAGTTGCTTGTGCGGCTGTGCACCTGTGCGGCTGTGCTGCACAACTCGCGTCGACAGCAGCGTGGTGGCCGCGGCCGCCCGAGCCTAGACGTGTTGATCGACCAGGATCGTGTTCCCATCCGGATCAGCCACCATGAAGCTGGCCGGGCCCGTGGAGACTTCGTCAGCCTCCGTGAGCAGCGTTACGCGCGCTCCCCGTCGCGGGCGTGTGCCGGCGTCATCTGGCGCGGCGCGGGTGCTAGCCTCTCGTCCATGAGCGCGGAGGCGGGCCGGTTCCTCCTGGACGGCCGCCGTCTGCCGTACGAACCGGGCGATAGCGTGGCGGTGGCCGTGATGCGGGCGGGCGAGCACCCGCTCTACGGCGGCACCCTCTGCCTCGCCGGCGACTGCGGCAACTGTGTCGCCGAGGTTGACGGCATCGCCTGGGTGCGCACGTGCCTGACCCCGGCAGGCGAAGACGTGGCAGTCAACCGGCACCCCTCCAAGGGAGCGCCACCATGGCACCCGCCGGCGGAGCAGGCGCGGCACATCAGGGCGCGGCACGAAGAGGCCGACGTCGCGGTGATCGGTGGCGGCAGGAGCGGCCGCGCCGCGGCGGGGGAGGCCGGGACCGCTGGCCGGAAGACCACCAGGCTGAACTCCGGCGACGGCTCCGACGTCGTGGCGATCTACGCCGGCCCGACCATCATCGCCCGAACCACCGACGGGATGCTCCACCTCCGAGCGAAGGAGGTCGTCCTGGCGACCGGCGCGGCCGAGATCCAGCCGGTCTGCCCGGGGAATCTGCTGACTGGGCTCGTGACCGCGCGCGCGGCCCAGCGGCTGCACCAGGCTGGCGTCGACCTTGGCGTGGCGGTGGCGGTCGGCGAGGCGCCGGAAGGCGTGCCGTGTACCCCGGTGACAGGGGAGCTGGTGCGGATCGAGGGTGAGGGGCGGGTGTCGGCGGTCGTCACGGTCGAGGGCGGCGTCGAGCGCACGACCTCCTGCGACACGCTGATCCTGGGCCTGGGGCGCGCCCCGCGCGACGTCCTGGCGCGAATGGCCGGCGACCTGCCGGTGACCGTGGTGGGTTCGGCCGCGCAGGAGTACCCCTTGCCCCCGGCCCCGACCAGCGGGATCGTCTGTCCCTGCGTGGGCGTGGGGGTGGACGACCTCGAGGCTGTCTGGGCCCGCGGCTTCAACGAGCTGGAGCTGGTCAAGCGTGCCAGCCTGGCGGGCACCGGCACCTGCCAGGGGAGCGTCTGCCTGCCCCACGTGCGAGCCTGGATCGCCGCGAAGTCGGGCGAGGCGCCAGCCCCCTTCACCGCTCGCCCTGCGTCGCGCCAGATCACGCTGGGTGAGGCCGCCGCGGAGTTCCACATCGACGCGTTCCGGCGCACGGCGCTCCACGACGAGCACGTCGCGCTGGGCGCAAAGATGGACCGATTCGGCGGCTGGTGGCGGCCCTGGCACTACGGCGACCACCTGGCCGAGTACCGGGCCGTGCGCACCGCCGTCTCGCTGGGTGACGTCAGCACGCTCGGCAAGTTCGTTGTGGCCGGGCCCGATGCGGTCGAGTTCCTGCAGCGCCTCTACCCGACCGACGTCTCGACTATCCGCAATGGCCGATCGCGCTACGCGCTCCTGCTGAACGAGCGCGGCCATGTCATCGACGACGGGATGATCTGCCGCGAGGCCGATCATCGATTCGTGCTCACCTTCACCACCGGCGGGGCGGGCAATGCGGAGATGTGGATGCGCGACTGGATCGAGACGTGGGGCCTCAACGTGCTCCTCCTCGACCGCACCATGTCGCTTGCCGCCATCAACGTCACCGGTCCGCGCGCCGCCGAGCTGCTGGCCCGGGTCGGGCTCGCGGAGCCGCCGCGCTTCCTCCAGCATCTGCGGGCGGAGGTCGCCGGCGTGCCCTCCCACGTCATGCGCCTGAGCTTCACCGGCGAAGCCTCGTTCGAGCTGCACCACCCGGTCGATCGGTCCCTGGAGCTGTGGCGGGCACTGATGGCCGCGGGCCGTGACCTCGGCATCGCCCCGCACGGCCTCCAGGCCCTCTTTGCGCTGCGCCTCGAGAAGGGGCACGTGATCATCGGCATGGACACCGAGCTGGACACGACCCCGCGGCGACTGGGGATGGACTGGGCGGTGAACGTGGAGAAGCCCAACTTCATCGGTCGAGACGCGCTGGCCAGGACGGCGGTCCTGCCGGATCGGCGCCGGCTGGTTGGCCTGACCATGGCCGGTGCTGCCCCCACCGAGGGCAGCCCGATCTGGTCGGATGGCGACGTCATCGGTCACGTCACCTCCAGCTTCACGTCTCCGAGCGTCGGGCGGGCGGTCATGCTCGGCTGGCTGAAGCGCACCCCGTTCCCCGAGCGAGTCGAGATCGACGGGCGCCCTGCCCACGTCGCCGCTCCGCCCTTCTACGACCCGGAGGGGCTCCGTGCGCGCGCCTGAGCTGCTGACCGGCGTCCGGGTGGTGGCAGCGCCGGCTGCTCTTGACGCCCTTGCCTGGCCCGATGGCGTTGCCGCCCTGCGTCTTGCGGCGGACGACGTCTTCGCCGTCGGCGCCACGACCGTCGAGGCGGGTGACGCGATCGTCGAGACCGAGGCGGGGTTCGTCGGCTGGTGGCTCACGCTCGACGAGCTCTACGACAACGTCCTCGAGCACGTCGACTGGCCCCTCCCCGAAACGCTGCCTGCACTCGCCCAGGGGCTGATCGCCGGGGTGCCGGCCAAGCTGTGGATCACGACCGATCGGGCCCTGCTGCTGTGCGCGGCCGCCTACGCGCACGAGCTGGAAGAACGCCTTCCATGAATGAGTTCGTCGAGACGCTGCTCGACCTGGAATGGCACGCGCCGAAGAAGGCGTACGACGTCGTCGTCATCGGCGCAGGCGGTCATGGGCTGGCGACCGCCTATTACCTCGCCACCCGGCATGGGATCAGCAACGTGGCGGTGGTCGAGGCCAGCTACATCGGTTCGGGCAACAGCGGGCGTAACACGACCATCATCCGGGCCAACTACGGGATCCCCGAATCGGTCCGCTTCTACCAGCACAGCGTCGACCTGTACGCGACGCTGGAGGAGGAGACCGGGGCGGAGATCATGCATTCCACCAAGGGGCTGATCTGGGTCGCCCACACCGAGATGGCGATGCGTGCCGAGCGCTCCCGCGCGTTGATGAACCAGGCGTGCGGCGCCGAGACGGTGATGATCACCCCCGAGGAGGCCAAGCAGCTCTGCCCGCAGCTCGACCTGTCGGGAGGTGGACGCTACCCGGTGCTGGGGGCCACCTACCACCCCGGCGGCGCGACCGCGCGCCACGACCGCGTGGTGTGGGCCTATGCCCAGGGAGCAATGCGGCGCGGCGTGGACGTCCTGCCGCATACCCCCGTGGTCGGCCTGCTGCGGGATGGTGAGCGCGTGGTCGGGGTCCAGACCCCTGATGGACCGATATCGGCGGGCATCGTCCTCAGCGCGGTCGGCGGCAATGTCACGACCGTGGCCGCCATGGCCGACCTGCGGCTCCCGATTCGGACCCATCCCCTCCAGGCGCTGGTGACGAACGCCTACGCCCAGGGCTTCGGCCCGATCGTCGCCTCGTCGGAGCTGCTCTGCTACGTCTCGCAGACCGCCCGCGGCCAGATGCTGATGGGCGCCGAGTTCGACTCGCAGCCGTCCTACTCGATGCAGTCGTCTTACGAGTTTCTCCAGAGCGTGGCGACCAAGGTGACCCACCTGCTGCCGTTCCTGCGCGACCTGCGCGTCCTGCGCCAGTGGGCCGGCATCTGCGACATCAGCCCGGACTACTCGCCGATCATGGGGGAGACGGGCGTCGACGGGCTCCTGATCACGACCGGCTGGGGCACGTGGGGCTTCAAGGCGATCCCCGCCGGGGGCGAGGCGATGGCGGAGCACATCGCCACCGGGGTTGCGCCGGCGTTGATCGCGTCCTTCGGTCTGGGACGCTTCGCGGCGGACCACGCGATGGC
>CAZDAV010000095.1:3551-4616 GCA_964503725.1 uncultured Steroidobacteraceae bacterium | reverse complement strand
GGGCGAGGCGCAGTACGTCGCCAAGCCGGTGATCGACATGCTCTTCCCGCCCGGATCGGCGTCGCGCATCCCGATCGTGGCGGTCACCGGCAGCAACGGCAAGACGACGACGGTGCGGATGATCGCCCACATTCTGAAAGGGATGGGTCACAAGGTTGGCATGACCAGCACCGATGGCATCCTGGTCGACGGCCGGCTGGTGCGACGCGGCGACATGAGTGGCCCGAAATCGGCCTCTACCGTGCTCCAGAACCCGAATGTCGAGATGGCTGTCTTCGAGGTCGCTCGCGGCGGAATCCTGCGCGAGGGGCTGGGCTACGACCGCAACGACGTGGCGGTGGTGCTCAACGTGACCGGCGACCACCTGGGCCTCGGCGGCATCACGTCGATCCGCCAACTGGCGCAGGTCAAGCAGGTCGTGGTCGAGGCGGTGCCGCGCGACGGCACCGCGGTCCTCAACGCCGATGACCCGCTCGTGGCGGCGATGGGTCGCCACTGCTCCGGATCGGTCATCTACTTCAGCATGAATCCGACGAACGAGACGATCCGCCGCCAAGCGTCGCGCGGGCGGCGGGCGGTGACGATCGAGCCGGGGCGCAACGGGGAGATGATCGTGCTGCGCCACGGGCGCAAGAGCCTGCCCCTGGTCTGGACCCACCTCCTGCCGGCAACCTTCGAGGGGCGCGCCCGCATGAACGTGCAGAACGCGCTGGCCGCGGCCGCGGCGGCATGGGCCGCCGGCGCTCACCTGTTCGACATCCGGCAGGGGCTGCGCACGTTCACCACCAGCTACTTCATGGCACCCGGCCGCCTGAACATGTTCGAGCTGGACGGCTACCGCGTCATCGTCGACTACGCGCACAACCCGCCGGCGGTGGCAGCGCTGGGTGAGTTCGTGGACCGCCTCGGCGAGCCGAGCCCGGGCGGCCGGCGGGCCCTGGTCAGCGGCCAGCGCATCGGCGTCATGGCCACCGCCGGCGATCGGCGCGACGAGGACATCATCGAGCTGGGGCGCATCGCGGCGGCGTATTTCGACACGATCGTCATCCGAGAGGACGCCAACCC
>CAZDAV010000095.1:0-3451 GCA_964503725.1 uncultured Steroidobacteraceae bacterium | reverse complement strand
GACCGTGAGGCGGCGCCGGTGGGGCCTACTCGCTTTCCGCGGTCGCGCCCAGCATCTCGCGCAGCCGGTCGTGCCCAACCGGCGCGTACCCCGCTTCCTCCAGCCAGGCGAAGATCTCCTGCCGCTCGACGTGGCTCATGACCGCCACGACGTCGCCGCGCTTGGAGCGGCCGAGGAGCGCCTGGAGCGCACCGAGCTCGGTGGGGTGCGCCTCGACCTCGCCCTCGTACCCACCCTCGGCGATCCCCGCCCGCATGATCTGGTTCATCTCGTCCAGGTCCCGTCCGCGCAGGTAGTGGCGCTTCTCGCTGATCACCACGTCATCGGCGCCCGCCGCGATGACGCCCAGGTTGTGCAGGATCTCATCGGTCCGATCGCCGGCCGTCCCGACTGCCAGTCGCACTCGGCCCCGCGCGCGTCCCTTCGTGCGGCGCCCTGGAGCGGCAACCAGCGACCGACAGACCTCGACCAGGCCCTGCAGGCCCGCCTCGTTGTGCGCGAAATCGACGATCGCCAGCACACCGGTGCGCTCGTACAGGTTGAGGCGACCCGGGTTCGCCGCGCTGTCCAGTGCAAAGGACCGAAGTCCTGCGGCAATGGCATCTGGCTCGATCCCCAGCGCGTCGGCGGCCGCCGCCGCGGCCAGGGCGTTGGCCACGTTATACGCCGACAGGCCGCCGAAGGTGACCGGCAGATCGATGGCACGCGCCAGGCGCCGCGGGGCGCGACCCGGCGACAGCAGCACCAGCCAGCCGCGCTGCAGGATGGCCGCGCGACCACCGCGATCGAGCGCCGCCTCGACCTGGGGCGCGTCCGGATCGAGGCTGAACGGATACCAGCGCGCCCTCGTCTGACGCCGCATGGCCCACACCAGCGGATCGGCCGCGTTCAGGACCGCCCAGCCGGAGCGCCGCGTGATGCGCACCACCGCCGCCTTGACGTCGGCCAGCTCCTCGAGCGTGTCGATCCCCTGAAGCCCCAGGTGGTCGGCGCTGACATTCGTGACCACCGATACGTCGTTGACCGGGTAGCCGATCCCGCGCAGCAGAATCCCGCCACGCGCCGTTTCGAGCACGGCCAGGTCCAGCGCGCGCTCAGCCAGCACCCGACCGGCGCCCCCGAAGCCGGTCCAGTCCCCCGCCTCGATCAGCTCGCCGCGCAGGTAGATGCCATCCGAGTTGGTCATCCCGGTACGCAACCCGGCGGACTCCGCGATGTGCGCGATCAGCCGCGTGGTCGTGCTCTTGCCGTTCGTGCCGGTCACGCCAACAATCGGCACCCGCGGACGCGGCAGGTCGGGACGCGGCCCGGGTGTCACCGAGCGCAGAGCCCGCAACTCCCGCCGTTCGTTCGTCTGCCCGAGTGCCAGGCGAGCCGAGGCTGCCGCGATCGACTGGGCGATCGCCCGTCGCCGCCACGGGAAGGCGAGCGCGACCCGCTGCCGATCGGCGGAGGTGCGCAGTGTGATCCGCGGCGCGGCGTAGTCGAGCGCCACGTGCAGACGTCGGATGGCGAGGCCGGCGGTCGCCGCCGCATCGGCCGCCGGGCCGGGCGTGGCCGCCCCGAATTCGAGCTTGACCGCGGGCCGCGTGAAGAAGCGATTCGGACCGTCGAGGACGCGCAGCTCCAAGAGCTCGGCCGCGTGCTCGGCCGCGTGCTCGGCCCCGGCCGGCGACTCCCCGTCGTTCGGCATGGCCGGCAGTATACTCACGCGCCGATGAGCCTCCCGACCGGCCTCCAGGCTGCCGTCACCACCCGCTACCCGCGCTTCCTGGAGGAGCTGGCGACGCTCGTCAGCATCGACTGCGGCTCCTACACGCCGGCGGGCGTGAACCGTGTCGCTGACTTCGTGGCGGAGAGCCTGGCCGAGCTCGGCGCGACCGTCGAGCGCACCACCCACGAGCCATCGAACGGCGAGCAGCAGCTCGGCGACCTGGTCGTCGGCCACCTCGCCGGGGATGGCCCGCGAGTCCTGGTCATCGGGCACATGGACACCGTCTTCGACCCCGGCACCGCCGCCGAGCGCCCGTTCCGGATCTCCGGGATCCGTGCCACCGGCCCGGGGGTGAGCGACATGAAGGGCGGTCTGCTGGCGGGACTCCACGCCTTGGCCGCCCTGCACGTGACGGGGGTGCGTCCCAACGTCACCTTCGTCGCCAACCCGGACGAGGAGATCGGCTCGCCCTTCTCCACGCCGCACATCCGCCGGCTGGCCGCCGACCACGACGTCGCGCTCGTGACCGAGTGCGCCCGCGCCAACGGCGACATCGTCAGCGCGCGGAAGGGGATCGCCGACTACCGCATCACGCTGGTCGGACGCGCCGCCCATGCCGGCGTCGAGCCGGAGAAGGGACGCAGCGCGATCCTGGAGGCGGCACGCCAGGTCGTCGCGCTGCACGGCCTGAACGGGCGCTGGCCGGGGGTCACGCTCAACGCGGGCGTCATCGCCGGCGGCACGCGGCCCAACGTGGTGGCCGAGGGCTGCCGGATCGAGCTCGACCTGCGGGCAACGACCGTCGCCGCCTTCGAGACAGCCGCGGCCGAGGTGACCCGCATCGTCACCAATCCCAGCCTGAAGGGGGTGACCGCCGAGCTGCGCCGAATCGCCCACCACCCGCCGATGGAGGCCTCCCCCGCCTCCGTCCGCCTCGCCGCGCTGGCAAAGAGCATCGCCGGCGAGCTCGGATTCAAGCTGCATGACGCGGCGACCGGCGGCGCCAGCGACGCGAACACCACCTCGGCCGCGGGACTTCCAAGCCTGGACGGGCTGGGGCCGATCGGGGGCGACGACCACTCCGTCGACGAGTGGCTCGACCTCAGCAGCATCGTGCCGCGAACCACCCTGCTGGCGGGCCTGGTGGCCCGCATCGGTGAGGCGCTCTGAGCACGAACCCGCGAAGGGGCCCCGGATGGCCCGATGCGGATGGCCCGTTGTAGAATCGCCATCCCGTGACACCTGACTTTCGCCACCGCACGCGCGTCGAGGTGCGCCTCGGCGACCTCGACCCGTTCAACCACGTGAACAACGCGATCATCGCCAGCTATGTCGAGCAGGGACGGGTCGTCTACCTGGGCGACGTGCTGGGCGCCGGGACCGACCCGATCAGCATGCCGTTCATCCTGGCCATGCTGAAGATCGACTACATCGCCCCGATCTACTTCACCGACACGGTCGAGGTCGGCACGCGGGTCGACTGGATCGGCCGAACCAGCATCGGCATGTCGCACCTTCTGACCGGCGGTGACGGGCGCGAGGTTGCCCGATCCGAGACGGTGCTGGTCGCCTTCGACTACGAGACACACAAGCCGGTGCCAGTCTCCGACGAGTGGCGCGCCACGATGGCTGCCCACGAGGGACGGTCGCTGGAGCGTCCGGCGGCCACCTCATGAGCGACGAGCAGCGCTTCGACCTCCTGATCCTGGGCGGCGGGATGAGCTACGTGGGCGCCAT
>CAZDAV010000094.1:0-4673 GCA_964503725.1 uncultured Steroidobacteraceae bacterium | reverse complement strand
GCCACGGCTGCGGGCAGCACGATCAGGGGGTAGAACGGGACCGAGACCTCCACGGGCGCATGCTACCCGGCTCCCGCGCGAGACCGGGCGTCGAAACGGCTGCTAGTGATCTCCGCCGGCGAGCTGCTCGAGCGCATGGCGCAGGACCGGGCCGATGGCGGACAGAGACTCCATCGCGCCGCGCGGCGAGCCCGGCAGATTGACGATGAGGGTCCTGCCGCGGGCCCCGACCACGCCGCGGGACAGCGCCGCCATAGGGGTCGAGGCCAATCCCGCGGCCCGCATCAGCTCGGCCATGCCGGGGATCTCGCGGTCGATCACCCGCCGCGTGGCGGCCGGCGTGACGTCGCCGGGCGTCAGCCCCGTGCCGCCGCTGGTCACGATCAGCCGCGTCCCGCCATGGGCCAGGGCGGCCAGGGTCTCGGCGATGAGGTCCTCGTCATCGGTCAGCAGGACAGGTTCAGGCCCGACGTAGAAGCCCATTGCCTCGAGGGCGGAAACGAGCGCTGGGCCGGCGGTGTCCTCACGCTCGGCGGACGCCGCCCGCGTCGAGCAGATCACCACGCTGGCCTCGTGCGCGGCTGGGGAGGCGGTGCGGTCCGGCGCATCCACGATGGCGTCGCGCGACCATGCACCGCTTCGCCCGCCCTCCTTGCTCAGCAGCTCGACACGCTCGACCACGATGTCGCGCTGGAGCGCCTTGGCCATGTCGTAGAGCGTCAATGCCGCCACGCTGACAGCCGTCAGCGCCTCCATCTCGACGCCGGTGCGCGCCGTTGCGCGGACCTCGACGCGGATCGACACCAGACCGCTCTCGCGGTCGGCCTCCAGCTCGACCTCGACCACGTCGAGGGCGATCGGATGACACAGCGGAATCAGCTCGGAGGCCCGCTTGGCGGCGCCGATGCCGGCCAGCCGCGCCACCGTGAACGCGTCGCCCTTCGGGCCACCCGCGTCGAGCAGCGTGGCGAGCACGTCGGCCCGCATGCGCACGGTCGCGGCGGCGACCGCGCGCCGGGAGGTGATCGGCTTGGCGGAGACGTCGACCATGTGCGGCGCGCCGTCCGGGCCGAGGTGCGAGGGCTTCACCCGATCTCTCCGGTCACGAGCGCATCGTACGTCCGGCCCGGCTCCCCCGCCGCCTCCCCCTCGGGGACCACCAGCAGGGCGTTGGCCGCCGCCAGCGGCCGGAGCTGCGCCGATCCCTGTCCACCGGCGGCGCGGGCCAGCCACCCGTCGGCGCCGCGCCGAATCACAACCCGTAGATAGGCGCGACGCGCGGCGTCCTTGGCCAGCCGCTCTTCCAGGCAGGCGGGGAGGTGCAATCTGCCATCGCCGGCGAGGCCGAGCATCGCGCGCAGCAGCGGCCTGCCGAACAGCTCGAAGGTGACGAGGGCGCTGACCGGGTTGCCGGGCAGGCCAAGGACCGGCCGGCCCGCCAGCGACCCGAAGGCGAGCGGCTTGCCGGGCTGAACCCGGATCCGCCAGAAGTCGAGCGCCCCGAGGCGCTCGATCACCGCCCGAACATGATCGTGGCGGCCGACGCTCACCCCGCCGCTGGCCACCAGCAGGTCGGCATCAGCGGCGCCCGCGGTCAGCACCCGTTCGATCTGCCCGGGGTCGTCCGGCGCGCTTGGCAGGAGCCGCGCCTCGCCCCCGGCATCGGTCACCGCAGCGGCCAACGCCGCCGAGTTGGCGTCGTGGATCTGGCCAGGGGCGAGCGGCTCACCCGGCGCCACCAGCTCGTCGCCGGTTGACAGGATGGCGACCATCGGCCGCCGCCGAACCTCGACCAGGCCGATACCGATGGACGCGAGCACGGCGATCGTCGCCGGCGCGAGCGGCTCGTGGGGCAGCCCGATCCGGTCACCGGCCCGGGTATCCTGCGCGGCCGGGCGGACGTAGGCACCCACGGCGACGGCGGGCAGCCGCACGCGATCGTCGCCGATCTCGACCGCCTCTTCCAGGGCGACGACGGAGTCAGCGCCCGATGGGATCCGTGCCCCGGTCATGACCCGCACGGCCTCGCCTGCCCCCACGCTCGGCAGGGACCCGCCGCCGGCCGCCACCTCGCCCATGACGTGCAGCTCACCGGGGGCATCGGCGGCGCGGCAGGCGAACCCGTCCATCGCCGAGTTGGCGAACGGTGGCACGTCCACCGCGGCAACCACCTCGAACGATGCCGGGACACGCCCGGCCGCATCGTGCAGGGCAACCGTCTCCGGATCGGTCAGGCGGGCATCGGCCAGGATGCGGCCGCGCGCCTCCTCGACGGAGAGCATCGGCCTAGACGCCAAGCCGCATGCGTGCCTCGATCAGTCGCAGGATCCCGGCTCGCGTGAGCAGGCCCACCACCGTCCGTCCGTTGTCGGTGACGACCGGCAGCTGGTTCACTTCGCGCTCCTGGAGGAGCTTCAGCGCGTCCTCCACCTCGCTGTCCGGGCCGATGGTGGCGAGGTCGGCGTGGCGGGTCATGATGTCGGTCACCCGCGCCCCTTCCCAGCTCTCGCGCGGCACCCGCCGCACGTCAGAGAGGGTCACGATGCCGGCCAGCCCGCCGTCGTCGTGACGGACCAGGAACGACCGATGCTCACCGCGGATCAATCGGTCGTTCACGAGGTCGTTGACCGTCTCGTTCGGCGAGATGGAGGGCGGATCGGCCTCCATCACCTCGCTGACCTTGATGCCCCGCAGGGAGTGCTCGACGCTCGTCTGCGCCACGGCCGCCTCGGCGGCGTTCGACAGGAACCAGCCGATCAGCGCCAGCCACACGCCCGCGAATGGCTGGTCGCCGCCAAAGAGGAGAAAGACCCCGGCCGCGATCAACAGGTAGCCGAATCCCCGGCCCACCGCGGCCGCACTGCGGGTGGCGGCCAGCCGGTCGCCGCGGATCCGCCACAGGATGGCGCGCAGGATGCGTCCGCCGTCCATCGGGAACCCGGGAATGAGATTGAACAGGCCGAGCGTGATATTGATGAAGCCGAGCCAGCCAATGATGGCCGCGACCTGCTGCTGGCCGATCGCCACGTCGATCCCCCACAGGATCGCCCCGATCGCCAGGCTTGCCAGCGGACCCGCGGCGGCGATCAGCGCCTCGTCGCGCGGGCGCTTTGCGTCGCCCTCCATGGCCGCCGCCCCGCCGAAGATGAAGAGGGTGATGTCGCGGACGACAAGGCCAAGTCGGCGGGCAACCAGGGCGTGGCTCAGCTCATGGCCAAGGACCGAGGCGAAGAAGAGGAGCGAGATCGCGGCGCCAACGACCCAGTACAGCGCGCCGTCCCAGCCGGGGTAGTCCCGCGGCAGCTCGCCGGCCGCCATCGAGTAGGTGACGAGGAGTGCGATCACGAACCACGATGGATGGAGGCCGATCCGGACGCCGAAGATGCGACCGATGCCGATCGATTGGCGCATGGGCGCGAGTGTAACCGAGCCTCAGAGCGTCGCCGTGGCGGCCCTCAGGTCGCGTCGCGCCACGAGCGCAGCAAGGACCGCCGCGAGCACGATTGTCAGGCCGGCGTACAGCGAGGTCCTGAACCAGAACGGCTCGGGAAAGAGGCGGATGAGGTTCGAATCGGGGCCGAACTGCCACGTCCCGGCGGCAAAGAAGAGCGCGTGGAAAGCCGCGAACGCCGGGTCGAAGGCGAACGCGAAGAGCGCCCCGAGCACGATCGCGGCGGCCCCGACCCCCACCGCGGCTCTCATCTGCAGCCGGGCGCGCCGGCCACGCTCTCCTCGCAGCCGATGCCCGGTCAGCAGCACGGTGCCCACCGCGACCAGCTCGATGATCAGCAGCGTGCGCACCACGCCGCCGACGTCACCCATGTGGCTGCGCTCGGACGCGTCGAGGAGCGGCGCGGCGCCGTCCAGGCTCTCCCCGAAGTCTCCGTCGAGGAAGAGGTCGCCGAGCATGGCGGCCGTGACACGATCGACGCCGGCCTGGTCCGTCCCGAGCGACACGGCGACTCCCTGGCGTGCCTGCTCCGCGCTGACCAGCCAGGGGTTGAAGAGCAGGAGCGGGCCGCTGAGCACGATGACCAGGGCCGCGGAGAGGCCGAAGGCGAGGGCGATTCCCCCGCGGGCGGGAACCGTCAGAGCGCCTTGGCGGGCAGCCGGCCGGCGCCGACGACCATCGACAGCAGCCAGCCCACGATGGCCACCACGATCCCGCCCAGGAATGCGGCACCGAAGTCCGCAACGTGGAACCCGAGGCCGAGCTGGTCGCTGATGGCGCTCGTCACCAGCAGCATCACCGCGTTGATCACGAGCAGGAAGATGCCGAGCGTGACGATGCTGATCGGCAGGGTCAGGATGCGCAGGATCGGCCGCACATAGGTGTTGAGCAGGCTGAAGGCGAGCGCCACCAGCAGCAGCTTCCACCATTCGGTGCCCACGAAGTCGATCCCGGGAACCACGTAGACCGCGGCATACAGCGCCCCGGCGTTGACGAGGATCTGCAGGATCCGATTGGTGTTCATCTGCCGATAGCCTAGCCGATGCCGATGCCGTCAGGCGGGCAGCAGCCGACCGCGCACCCACGCACCGTGCACCATGGCCGGATGGGCGCGGAAGATGAGCCGGCTCATCATCTCGTCAGGCTGCTCCTCGTGAGCGCCGACCCCCTCCAGCGGCAGGGTCAGCGACGGGTCGATGGCGATGAGATCGGCCTCCTTGCC
>CAZDAV010000093.1:0-4680 GCA_964503725.1 uncultured Steroidobacteraceae bacterium | reverse complement strand
TCGACTGCGGCATGTTCCAGGGCGCGCCGGAGGAGGTCAGCCGGAACCGAATGGCGTTCGCCTTCGACCCGACGACCCTCGACGCGGTCCTCCTGACCCATGCCCACCTGGATCATTGCGGCCGGATCCCGGCCCTGGTGAAGGCCGGATTCAGTGGCCCGATCCACGCCACCGGCGGCACCGTCGACCTCGCCGAGATCGTGCTGCGCGACGCAGCCAAGCTCCAGGAGGAGGCGGAGACGCGTTGGCGCAAGCGCCACCCCGAGCAGGCTGAGGTCGCCGACGCCGAGGCTGAGGCGAGCGAGGCAGCCCACGCGGAGAGCGACAGCCAGATGCCGGACCGCCTTCGCGCGGCACCCGCCGAGGGGATGACCATGACCCGCGCCGCCCTCTACAGCCTGGCCGACGTGGAGCAGACGGTCCGCCAGTTCCGCTCCGTTGCCTACGACACCGAGGTGGCCGTGACCGATGGGATCAGCGCCACGTTCCGCGATGCGGGCCACATCCTCGGCTCGGCGATCATCGAGCTGCGCCTCACCGAGGACGGCACGACGACGACGGTGGTCTTCTCGGGAGACCTCGGTCGCAGCGAGACCCCCATCCTGCGCGACCCAACGCCGATCAGCCACGCCGACTACGTTGTGATCGAGTCGACCTACGGCAACCGCGAGCATGCGCCGCACGAGAAGGCGATCGAGGAGCTGGCCGCGGCGATCGCCGAGGTGGCCGCTGATCGGGGGGTGCTGCTGGTCCCTGCCTTCGCGATCGGGCGGACGCAGGAGCTGGTCTGGGTCCTCGACGAGCTGTCGCGGAAGAATCGGATCCCGCGCCTGCCGCTCTACCTGGACTCGCCCATGGCCAGCCGAGCGAGCGACGTCTACCTTCGGCACCCGGAGGATTACGACGAGGAGACCGCGAAGCTTCTGCGCTCCGGTGACTCGCCGCTGGTCTATCCGGGCGAGGCGTACACCAACGAGGTCGACCAGTCCAAGGCGATCCGGACCCAGCCACGTCCGCTGATGCTGGTCGCCAGCTCGGGCATGCTCACCGGCGGGCGGATCATGCACCACCTCAAGGACTTCCTCCCCGATCCCGCCTGCACGCTCCTGTTCATCGGCTACCAGGGCGAGGGAACCCTGGGAAGGCACATCCAGTCCGGCGCCAAGGTCGCGCGCATCGATGGCGAGGAGTACCAGGTCCGCTGCCGGGTGCGGGTCATCTCCGGCTTCTCCGCACACGCCGACGAGCACGAGCTGGACGACTGGCTCGGCAACTTCGTGCAGGCCGGCGGCACGAACGGAGCCGATGGGCGGCCGAAGCGGGTCTTCGTGGTGCACGGCGACCCCGACGCGGCGCAGGCGTTCGCGGCGCGAATCCAGGGCGAGCTGCACCTCCAGGCCCACGTGCCGGCCTACCTGGAGACCATCGATCTGCGCTGATCGCCGCGGGGTTGGCTAGCATGCCGCGCATGGCCGAGCGCCCATTCATCAGCTTCATGACCGACTTCGGCGTCGGGTCGAGCGCGCCTTCGGTCTGTCGGGGCGTGATGCTCGGCATCGCTCCCGATGCCCGGCTGGTCGATGTGACCCATGCCGTGCGCCATTTCGCCGTGCGCGACGGTGCCTTTCTGCTCGCCCGGAGCGTTCCGTACTTCCCGATTGGCGTGCACGTCGCCGTGGTCGATCCCGGAGTCGGGACCGCCCGACGGCCGATCGCGCTGCGCGCCGCGCGAGGCGACTTCCTGGTCGGACCCGATAACGGGGTGCTGGTGCCGGCCGCCGAGACGCTGGGCGGCATCGTCGAGGCGCGGGCGCTCGAGAACCGGAATCTCTGGCTGCCGACCGTGTCGCGGACCTTCCACGGCCGCGACATCTTCTCTCCGGTGGCAGCCCGCCTCGCCACCGGCACGCCGTTCGAGACGGTTGGGCCGGCGCTGGACCTAGCGGCCGTCACGCCGCTTCGGCTCCCCGGCGCGGTGGCGCGCGATGGCGGTGTGGACACTGCCGTGCTGTTCATCGACGCGTTCGGCAACTGCCGCCTGGCGGGCGAGACCGCCGACCTTGCTGCCGTGGCCTCGCTCGATCAGGGCCGACATTTCCGCCTGATCACCCCCGGCGCCGCCGAGCCGATCCTGGTGCCATGGGTGGCGACCTTCGGCGAGGTGGCGGTCGGAGCGCCGCTCCTCTTCGAGGACGCGGACTACGCCGGGCCGGCGCTGGCGGTCAACCAGGGCTCAGCCGCGGAGCGCTTCGGCCTGGAGCTCGACAGCCCGGTTCGCCTCGAGCCGGCCTGAGCCACCCTCTACAGGCGCCCGGCGGCGATGATCCGCTCGAGGAACTCGCGCGTTCGCTGCTCCCTCGGCGCGCTGAAGATCTGCTCGGGCGCGCCCTCCTCGAGGATTCTGCCCGCGTCGAGGAACAGCACCCGATCCGCGATATCGCGGGCAAACGCCATCTCGTGCGTGGCAATGATCATCGTCATCCCCAGCGCCGCGAGTTCGCGGATGACACTCAGGACCTCCGCCACGAGCTCGGGGTCGAGAGCGCTCGTGATCTCGTCGAGCAGGAGAATGTGCGGCTCCATCGCGAGTGCGCGGATGATGGCAACGCGCTGCTGCTGGCCGCCCGACAGGCGGTCGGGGTACTCGAGGCGCTTGTCCGCAAGGCCAAACCGATCAAGCAGCTCGGTCGCCTGGTCGTCCGCCACCGTCCGTGATCGGCCGAGCACCTTGCGCGGTGCAAGCGTGACGTTGTCGAGCACGGACATGTGCGGGAAGAGGTTGAACGCCTGAAACACGATCCCGATGCGACGACGAATCCGGTCGACGTCGACTCCAGCCGCCGTGATCTCCTCGCCCTCGACCACGATCCTGCCAGCCTCGATCGGTTCTGTCAGGTTGATGCACCGCAGGAGGGTTGACTTCCCCGAGCCGGACGCGCCGATGACGCACACGATCTCGTGCTCAGCGAGGGTCAGGTCGATGCCGCGCAGCACGTCCAGCTGCCCAAACGACTTCCATAGGCCCTCGACCTGGAGGGCCGCACCGTTTGCGCTCATCAGCTGCGCCCCCAGAGCCGGCCGCGCCGCGACGCGGCCGACCGAGCCGTGACGGCGGCCGCGTAGCGGCGATCTCGCTCGCGGGCGACCAGCCAGTCAGTGAAGCGGGCGAGCGGGATGGTGACGGCCAGGAAGACCAGGGCGGTGACCAGGTACGGCGTGAAGTTGAAGGTCGCCTGCACCCGGATCTGCGTCTGCCGAAAGATCTCGGTCACGCCGATGAAGGAGACCAGCACGGTGTCCTTCTGGAGCCCGATGAAGTCGTTGAGCAGCGGCGGGATCACCCGTCGGACGGCCTGCGGCAGCACCACATAGCGCAACGCCTGCAGCTGCGACAACCCGAGCGATCGCGCCGCCGCCGCCTGCGACGGATGCACCGACTCGATCCCGGCCCGGTAGACCTCCGAGACGTAGGCCGAGTAGAGCAGCGTCAACGCAACGACGCCCCAGAAGAACGGGTCGCTGGGAACGCCCGGTAGCCGCAGGCCGGGGACGCCGAAGCCCAGGACGAAGATGACCAGCAAACCCGGCACGGCACGGAAGAAGTCGGCGTAGATGGTCGCGATGAGGCGCAACGGAAAGAAGACGGGACCCGGCAGGCTGCGGAGAACCGCCAGCACCAGGGCGAGGGCCAGGATCAGGATCTCGGCGATGACGAACAGGAGGACGTTGACACCGAATTTGCCGATGATCCCCGGCGCGGAGGCCGCGAAGTTCTCGCTGTCCAGGAACGCGTTGCGAACCCGCTCCCAACCGGGCGAGTTGACCACCAGCAGGGCCAGCAGGGTGAAGACAACCGCGGTCGAAACGGCGGCGATCGCCAAGGACCGCCGGCCGGATAGCCCGCGGCGACGCACGGGCGCTGCGTCAGGACCCGGCGGCGGGATGTCGTCGACGAGCTGGTTCTGTGGCCCGCTCAAGGCCTGCGGCCGCTACTCGGAGATGAACGGAGCGTCCAGGAAGTCCGCCATCCATTCCTCGGCGAGGGAATCCAGCTCGCCGTTCTCGCCCATCGTCAGGATCGCCTGGTTGACGCAGTCGGTGAGCGGGCTGTCCAGGTCAAGCACGAAGCTGAAGTGCTCCTTCTCTCCCGGATCGGACGGGAACTGGCCGACCACGACGCCATCCGACATTTCCACGTTGACGATGTAGAAGGCGGTCGCCAGGTCGAACACGACCCCGTCCACCTGCCCGGCCTCGATGGCGGCTTTCGCCGCGGTGTTGTCGTCGTAGACGCGTGGCTCCTGCGTGGGCTGGATCTTGTCCTCGATGTAGGTCAGGCTGGTCGTGTTGCCGGCCGCGCCGAGCTGGAACTCGGCGACCTCCGTGATGCTCGTGGCGGCCGCGAGCTCGGACCCCGCTGTGGTCACCAGCGCCTGGTTGCTGAAGAAGTAGCCCTCGCTCATGTCCACGGCCTGCGTGCGCTCCTCCGTGAATGACACCTGGGCCAGGTACACGTCGAAGTCCTTCGGGCCGGGAGCGATCGCGTTGTTGAATTGCACCGGAACCCACTCGACTTGCGCCTCGCCGAACCCGAGCTGCTCGCCGAGCGCGTAGGCCATGGCGCCCTCGAAGCCGCGGCCGTTGGTCGGATCACCGAATTCCCACGGTTCCGTCGGCGTC
>CAZDAV010000092.1:0-4738 GCA_964503725.1 uncultured Steroidobacteraceae bacterium | reverse complement strand
CGGGCCTTCCGCCGGCGCTCCAGGCGCTTGACGCCGCGGTCCGCGGCATCAGCGGCGTCGTCGACGTCGAGCAGGTCCTCCAGCTCATCGTCGACCGCGTCCGCGAGCTGGTGGCAGCACAGTACGCGGCGCTCGGTATCGTGGACGAAGCCGGCCTGATCACGCAGTTCTTCACGAGCGGAATCAGCGCGGAAGAGCGGCGGGCTATCGGCGACCTGCCACGCGGCCATGGCCTCCTCGGGCTGATCATCCGCGAGAATCGTTCGTATCGGATCCCCCACATCGCATCCCATCCGGAGAGCTACGGCTTCCCGCCCAACCATCCGCCGATGGACTCGTTCCTCGGAGCACCGGCGACCGTCCGCGGCCAAGTCGTCGGGCGGCTCTACCTGACCAACAAGCAGAGTGCTGCGGAGTTCGGCGCCGACGACCAGGCGCTGGTCGAGATGTTCGCGCTGCACGCAGCCATCGCCATCGACAATGCGCGCCTGTACGGGCAGGTGCAGCGCCTGGCGGTGGTTGACGAGCGGGACCGCATCAGCCGCGACCTTCACGACAGCGTCATCCAGAGCATCTACGCCGTGATGTTGTCGCTCGACGACGTCCCGGAGCTGGTCAGCGAATCGAACGCCGAGGCGGGACAACGCGTCGATGACGCCATCGATGCCCTGCATGGTGTCATCCGCGACATCCGCAACTTCATCTTCGGCCTTCGCCCCCTGCTGCTCGAGTCGGGCAGCCTGCTCGATGGACTTCGGACGTTGGCGGATGAGTTAGGCCGCAACACGGCCACCGAGATCGAGATCGTGGGGGACGAGCCGAAAGACGTCTCCATCGAGATCGTCGCCGAGTTGCTGGCCATCGCCCGCGAGGCACTGGCCAACGTCGCGCGCCATTCAGGCGCCACCCACACCTCGATATTGCTCACGATGTCCGACAATAGCGTGCGTCTGGAGATCGTCGACGACGGCCGCGGCTTCAAGCCCAAGGCGCTCGTCGCTCGCGGGCATCGCGGGCTGGCCAATATGCGGGCGCGCGCCGACGGGCTCACGGGCACCTTCGAGATTGAGAGCGGCGAGAACCTTGGCACTCGTATCATCGTGGTCATTCCGCGCACTGCGACGCGGCGAGGAGCGAACCAATGACGTCAGAGCAGCCACTGCGTCCACTGCGCCTGTTGGTCGTCGACGACCATGAGGTCGTGCGCCAGGGCCTGGTGTCGCTGCTCGACCGCCGATCCGGGTTCGAGGTCGTTGCCCAGGCGGGATCGGTCGCCGAATCGATCGCACTGGCCGCACGCCATGAGCCGGACCTGGTGATCATGGATGTGCGCCTGCCCGACGGCTCCGGCATCGAGGCCTGCCGCGAGATCCGCGCCGCGCGCTCACAGACGCGGGTCATCATGCTCACCAGCTACCCCGACGAGGAGGCGGTGTTGTCCGCCATCATCGCTGGCGCCAGCGGCTACCTGCTGAAGCAGATTCGCGGCCGCGACCTCGTCAGCGCCCTGGAGTCGGTCGGCCGTGGGGAGTCGCTGCTCGATCCTGCGGTTACGGAGAAGGTGCTTGAGCGGGTCAGGCGCATAGCGAGCGGCTCAGCCACCGACGAGCTCGCGGAGCTGACCAGTCAGGAGCGCAAGATTCTGCTGCTGGTGGCGGAGGGCAAGACCAACAAGGAGATCGCAGCCGACGTCTTCCTGTCTGACAAGACGGTCAAGAACTACGTCAGCAGCATCCTGTCCAAGCTGAACCTCCAGCGTCGGACCCAGGCGGCTGCCTTCATGGCCAAGCGCCATCTGGTGCCGCCCGACGGCACCTAGCCGCCACCGCTCGCAGCGACGCGATCGAGCTCGCTCAGCAGCCAGCGCGCCGTGCCTTCCGCGGCAATGTGGAGCAGAGCCCGATCGGCCATCCGACCCAGCATGCCACCCGGCGGCGCATACCAGCCGGAGAGGGTCAGCTCCTCGCCCTGCGCCACGATGCTCCCCGAGAAGACAGGGAAGAGCGGCGCGAGCGTAGAGGCTCGCCAGCTGACCTCGAGCTGCCAGCCATCCTCGAGCGCCTGGATGGCGCCGAGGTCGACGAAGGCCGCCTTGCTGAAGGTCACCAGCGACGGCCGATCGCTGACGCGCAGCCGCAGGTCGGCCTGGTGGCGGCGCATTCCGGCCGGCCGGACCTCCACCTCGGGACCGAGCCATGCGCGCGCCGCGCGGATCGCCCACGCCAGGCGAGCAGGGCGAGACTCGGCGTGACGCCGCACGACGAGGTGACTCAGCCCTTCCGCGCTCCCGAGCGGCGGACTGTCGGCATCGGTTGTCATCGTCACGGATCCTGGACGCGGAGCGCCGTGACTGGCGAGGCTGGTGGTGAGGCCTGAGGGTGTGCGAGGCATGCGTTCTCCGGGTCGGCAATAGAAACCGTGGCCCGCAGGGTATGCGCAGCGCACCTGGCGACCCTAGGGCCGAACGGACCGCTCCGCATGGGCCGCGAGACCCGACCCCGCCATACCGAGTGGCTCCTCGAGCCGATAGGGAGTCGTTCAGGCGGTCGGCGCGCCTGTGACCTATGGACTGCGAGCCAAGGGCCGGTTGGCGGGCGAATGGGTCCGTGTGTCACCTGCGTTCCACAGCGCGAACCGACGACAGTAGGACTGAAATCAATACCGCAGCATTCGAGGTATCCCATGACCCGTCGATTGACAGGACTCGGCATTGTCCTGGTATTCATCGGTCTCGCGTTCGCGGCGGCCGGTGGCTATGCCTTCATCAAGACCCAGGAAGGGTATCGGTCGCTGAACGCGTTCAGCGCCGCCCAGGATGTTCAGCTTGCCTACAACGAAGAGGGCCAGCTGGTCGACGGCGGCGAGACCGAGGGCGCGCAGGCGATCATGGCCCTGCTGACCGATGACTGGGGCTACCCCGTTGTGGGCTCGGAGCTTGATCCCAATGACCCGGTGGTCAACACCGCCAGCGAATACATGTTCCAGATGGCGACGATCGCCTACCACACCCTGAACGGCATCCAGACCGTGGTGCTGACCGAGGACGTCGAGTACAACGGCGAGATGTTCCTCGCCGGTGAGTACGAGTTCGCGGTCGACGGTCGCTACTTCAGCCAGTTCGATCGGGCGCATCCGATCGAAGGGCCCGCTCGGGAACAGGCGTGGAGCGGCACCGCGCACGGCCTGATCGCGGAGTTGGGTGTCGGCACCACCACCGCCTCTGCCCTTCAGCTCGCGCTGGCACTGGCTGGCCTGCTCGCCGGACTGGGCGGCACGCTGATCCTGACCGGCGCCGGCCTGGTGTGGGCAGCTCGCCCCGAGACGGCGAAGGTCCCGGTTCCGCGAACAGCGACCGTGCCTGCCTGATCCGGGCAATGTGCCCGGTCGAGTACCGGCTTCATTGCGAGGAGCCTGACCCTCCGGGGCCAGGCTCCTTCGGTGTGGTCGGGGCTGGCCGAACGGGGCCATCGGACCCCGGGCAAGGGGCCAACCGGCAGTAGAGCCCACGGATGCGGGTCGGCAGGATGAGGTGACAGCAGAACGAGCCGGACCGACGACCAACCCGCGGTCGGATCCTGTCCTGAGAGGAGAAAAGACGATGGCCCTCGCAACTCACGCCACCGAGGGAGCCGCCGTTGGGCTCTCGACCATGCGCGCAGCCGTCTTCCACGCACCGGGCGACATCCGTATTGAAGACGTCCCGCGCCCGCGACCCGGACCTGGCGATGCGCTCATCCGGGTCACCCTGACGACGATATGCGGCACTGATGTCCATATCCTCAAGGGCGAGTATCCAGTCGAGCCCGGCCTGATCGTGGGCCACGAGCCGGTCGGGACCATCGAGGAGCTCGGCCCCGGCGTGGTCGGATACGAGGTCGGTGAGCGCGTGTTGGTCGGTGCCATCACGCCATGCGGCCAATGCCACGCGTGTCTGAGTGGCAAGCGCAGCCAATGCGGTCACGGCTCCGGATATGAGGCAATCGGCGGCTGGCGCTTCGGCAATACGATCAATGGCGCGCAGGCCGAATACCTGCTGGTGCCTTATGCCCAGGCCAATCTGGCCAAGATCCCGGAGCAGCTGACGGACGAACAGGTCGTGTTGCTGGCCGACATCGCCTCCACGGGCTTCGCGGGTGCGGAGTCTGGCGGGGTGCGCATCGGCGACAGCGTGGTCGTCTTCGCCCAGGGTCCCATCGGTCTGTGCGCTACTGCCGGCGCCAAGCTCATGGGCGCGGCGCTGGTGATCGGCGTCGACGGTGACCCGAACCGGCAGGCGACGGCGCGTCAGATGGGGGCCGACATCGTCCTCGATCCAACGAACGTCGACGTCGTCGCTGAGATCAAGCGACTCACGGATGGTGGTGCCGACGTGGCCATCGAGGCGCTTGGGCAGCAGGAGACGTTCGAGAGCGCACTGCGGGCCATCCGCCCCGGCGGGACGCTGTCGAGCCTCGGCGTGTACTCGGGCAAGCTCCAGGTTCCGTACGACGCCTTCGCGGCAGGACTGGGCGATCACACGATCGTCACCACGCTATGCCCGGGCGGCAAGGAACGCATGGAGCGGCTGATGAAGATGGTGGCGGCGGGTCGCTTCGATCCCACCCTGCTGATCACTCATCGCTTCTCGCTCGAAGAGATCGGCGAAGCGTATCGAGTCTTCGGCAACCGTCTCGATGGCGTGCTGAAGGTCGCCATCCGGCCCTAGCGCTGACTCCCGAGCGACCCGGCCCACTGGCGA
>CAZDAV010000091.1:0-4782 GCA_964503725.1 uncultured Steroidobacteraceae bacterium | reverse complement strand
TCCGACATCCGCAAGTTCGGCGGCGTGGCACGCATGAGCGACCCGAAGCTGATCGAGGAGATCAAGGCCGCGGTCAGCATCCCGGTCATGGCCAAGTGCCGTATCGGCCACATCGCCGAGGCGCAGATCCTCCAGCAGCTCGAGGTCGACTTCATCGACGAGTCGGAGGTGCTCACCCCCGCCGACGAGGAGCACCACATCGACAAGCACGAGTTCCGCGTCCCCTTCGTGTGTGGCTGCCGCGACCTGGGCGAGGCGCTGCGGCGCATCGGTGAGGGGGCGGCCATGATCCGCACCAAGGGCGAGGCCGGGACCGGCAACATCGTGGAGGCCGTGCGCCACATGCGAGCGGTGATGACGGGAATCCGCGAGCTGGCCGGCATGCGCGAGGACGAGCTGTACGCGGCGGCCAAGGAGCTGCGCGCCCCGCTCGACGTGGTCCGTCAGACGGCGACACTCGGTGAGCTGCCGGTGCCGAACTTCTCGGCCGGTGGCGTGGCGACGCCGGCTGACGCGAGCCTGATGCGCCAGCTCGGCGCCCAGGCGGTCTTCGTGGGCAGCGGCATCTTCAAGAGCGAGCATCCGGAGCTCGTGGCGCGCGCCATCGTGATGGCCACCACCCACTGGGACAACGCCGAGATCCTGGCCGAGGTGAGCACCGGCCTGGGCGAGGCGATGCCCGGGCTCGAGCTGTCCGCGATTCCGGCGGAGGAACGCCTGGCCGTTCGCGGCTGGTAGGCGGGACCGGACCGATGGCGCAGCAGGCGCCTGCCCCGACGACCGAATCTGCCGGCGCCCCGCGCCGGCGGCGGATCGGCATCCTGGCGCTCCAGGGCGACGTGCGCCAGCACGCGAACGCGCTGCGCGACGTCGGCGCCGAGCCGGTCGAGGTACGTCTTCCGCGCGATCTGGTCGCACTCGACGGGCTGATCCTGCCCGGTGGCGAGTCGACCACCATGCGTCGGCTGATCGACCGATACGCCCTGCGCGAGCCGATCGTCGCGCTGGCCCGATCCGGTGCGCCGATCTTCGGCACCTGCGCCGGGATGATCCTCCTCGCCGACCGCATTGCCGATGGCGACGAGCCGGTGCTCGCGCTGCTGGATGTCACGGTCCAGCGCAACGCATATGGACGCCAGCTCGACTCGTTCGAGGCCGACCTCGCCATCCCGTCGCTCGGCGATGAGCCGGTGCACGGCGTCTTCATCCGCGCGCCGCTGGTGAGCGAGCTGGGGCCCGACGTCGAGGTCCTGGCGCGGGACCCCGATGGTCGCCCGATCGCCGTCCGGCAGGGCAGGGTGCTGGCGACCGCCTTCCACCCGGAGCTGACCCCTGACCGGCGGCTGCATCGGCTCCTGCTCGAGCTGATCGACCGATGAGGGAGGCGGGCGGCTCCGTTCGGGCGGCGCGCCTCAGCGACCGCCAGGCGCTGGTCGACCTGTCACGCCAGGTCCACGACGCGGACGAGGGATTCCGTCGCTCGCTCGGTGTCCCCGCCAGCTCGGCCGCCCCGCCCAGGATCAGCCTGGCGGCCCTGATGCCGTCGTGGCTGCCGCTGCGCTCGCCGTCGCTGCACCTCGTCGCCGAATGGGAGGGGGCGCTGGTCGGCAGCTGCCGCGCGATCGAGGAGCCGCATCGCGACGACTGGGTCATCACCCAGCTCGACGCCACCGACTCGCCGATGGCCGCCGAGGTGCGCCACGCCCTGCTGCGCGCCGTCATCGACGAGGGGGCGCTGCGCAACGTGGCGCGCCTGCACGCGTCGTGCGCGGACGTGCCCGAGAACATGGAGCTCTTCGGACAGGCGAGCTTCATGCCCTACGCCCAGGAGGAGATCTGGTACCGCCCGCCGGGAGCCACCCCGAAGGCTCCGGGAAATGGCAGCGCGACCGCCCTCGAACCCGCGACCCCCGCCGACGCCTGGCATCTCTTCGACCTGTGGACCCACACCACGCCGCCGGCCATCGCCCGCATCGAGGACTACGGGGCCGCGGACTGGGAGCAGGTCGGCCACGAGGGCGTGGTGCCGCGCAGCAGCCTCAATCCGCTCCTCCATTTCAGCGCGGTGAACGCCTGGCTTCTGCCGGAGGGGCAGCGCGTCGCCGGCTTCGCGCAGCACGGCGCGTGCCGTGACGGGCCCCACTACCTGCGCTTCCTGGTGCGCGATGGCACGGATGCGGATGCCTTCCTGCGGGCAACCCTGGCGGCGGTCGGCAGCGAGGCCGCTGCTGCGGGACTGCTGGCTCCGGTGCGAACATATGAGTCGACCGGACGCCGGGCCGCCAAGGACGCCGGCTTCGAGCCGGTCGGCCAGGTCAGCATCCTCGTTCGCGAGGTGCGGGCCGCCGTCCGTCAGCCGGCGATGGTGCCGGCGGTCTAACGAGCCACGAAAGCGAGCGACGAACCTCAGTGACACGACAGGCGACAACCGATGACCTCGACGCGCTCCTCGCCGCGCTTCCGCCGGAGATCGTGGCGCGCCTGCGCACGTTCGCGAACCGGGCCGACCTGCTCGAGGTGGTGCTCGACCTCGGGCGCCGTCCCGAGGCCCGCTTCATGCATGGCGAAGAGGTGCTCCTCGACCGGGAGATCGGCGAGGCCGATATCGCCCACGTGATCGAGCACATCGGCGCCTTCGGGGACGACAACCGGGCCGGGATCGAGCGGACCCTGCATCGGATCAGCGCCATCCGCAACCGGGCCGGCAAGGTGGTCGGCCTCACCTGCCGCATCGGGCGGGCCGTCTTCGGCACGATCGACATCATCCGCGACATCGTCGAGGGCGGGCAGAGCGTCGTCCTGCTGGGGCGCCCCGGCATCGGCAAGACGACGATGCTGCGCGAGGTGGCCCGCGTCCTGGCCGACGACCTCGGCAAGCGGGTGATCGTGGTCGACACCAGCAACGAGATCGCCGGCGACGGTGACATCCCGCATCCCGGCATCGGCGACGCCCGACGCATGCAGGTCCGCACGCCCACCGAACAGCACGCGGTGATGATCGAGGGGGTCGAGAACCACATGCCCGAGGTGATCATCATCGACGAGATCGGGACCGAGCTCGAGGCGGCGGCGGCCCGCACCATCGCGGAGCGCGGGGTGCAGCTGGTCGGCACCGCGCACGGCAACACGCTCGACAACCTGATGCTCAATCCGACCCTCTCGGACCTCGTGGGCGGCATCCAGACGGTCACCCTGGGGGACGAGGAGGCGCGTCGCCGCGGCACGCAGAAGACGGTCCTGGAGCGCAAGGCCCCGCCCACCTTCGACGTCGTGGTCGAGATCGTCGAGCGCGACAGCGTGATCGTGCACCGCAACGTGGCGGATACGGTCGACGCCATCCTGCGTGGCCACATGGTGCCGCCCGAGTCACGCTGGCGCGAGGCGGGCGAGGTGCGGGCCGCCACGAAGTACGACTACAAGATCAGCGAGACGCCGACCGGCAACCCGACCTTCGCCGCGATCGAGCCGACCGGAGGCTTCGGGGCGTACGGGCGCGGCCGCGGCATGGGTGGCGGGCCGATGGGGCTCCGGCCGCTGCCGGGGCGCGCCAACGGTGGCCGTGACACGGCGCGCGGGCGGGTCATCGAGCCGTCCGACGGGGCCGATCCGCGACGGCACCTCGAGACCGTGCTGCGCGAAACGAGCGGCGAGATCGCGCCGAGCGGAGCCACGCAGGCCGGTCGGTCACATCGGCCCATGAGCCTGTTCGGCTTCGGCGTCTCCCGCAAACGGCTCGAGCAGGCGGTTCGCGAGCTCGGCGTCCCGGTCAACGTGGCGCGCGAGCTGGACGAGGCGGACGCGGTCGTCACCCTGCGCAACTACTACAAGCGCAAGCCATCGGCGCTGCGCGATGCGGAGTCGGGCGGGATCCCGATCTACGTGCTCAAGTCGAACACGATCCTGCAGATGGAGAACCTGCTCGCCAGCCTCTTCGACCTTCAGGCCGATCCGTCCGAGGCGGCGCTGCACGAGACGGCCGAGGCAATCGGGCTGGTGCAGTCGAGCGGCCATCCCATGGAGCTGGCGCCGCAGAACGCCTACGTGCGTCGCCTCCAGCACCAGCTGGCGGAGCGCAACAACCTGATGAGCCGCTCGCGCGGGACGGAGCCGAACCGCCGGGTGGAGCTGCTGCCGGACGAGGGGCGCGCGTGGCGGTGATCCGGTGAGCGGTCCCCGTCGCGGCCGCTTCATCACCCTGGAGGGGCCCGACGGGAGCGGCAAGACGACCGCCGCGCGGCACCTGGCCGAGTGGCTCCGCTCGCGCGCCGAGCCGACCGTGCTGACCGGCGAGCCCGGCGGCACGCCCCTCGGCGACGAGGTGCGCCGGCTGGTCCTCCACGAGCGCGACGTCTCCGACGACCTGGATATCCGCGCCGACGCCCTCCTCTTCGCGGCGGCGCGCGCGCAGCACACCGCCCGCGTGATCGAGCCGGCCCTGGCGCGCGGCGAGAATGTCGTCTGCGCGCGCTACCTCGACTCGTCGCTCGCCTACCAGGGCGCGGCCTACGGCATCGACGCCGACGAGATCCGCCGGCTCCAGCGCTTCGCCACCTACGACACGCTGCCGGACATGACGATCCTGATCGACGTGCCGGTCGAGATCGGCCTCACCCGCAAGCGGCGCGGCGCCTGGAATCGGTTCGAGGACACGGAGGGGGCGCACTTCTTCGAGGCGGTGCGCCACGCGTACCTGGCGCTGGCTGCTGCCGAACCGGAGCGATACCGGGTGGTCGACGGCTCGGGCAGCGTCGAGGCGACCGACGCAGCCATCCGCGCCGCGGT
>CAZDAV010000090.1:0-4840 GCA_964503725.1 uncultured Steroidobacteraceae bacterium | reverse complement strand
CATGCGCCGCGTCGACGAGCCAGACCGGTTGGGGCCGGCGCTGGAGGATGCAGCGCGGGAGGCGCTCGCCGCCTTCGGCGACGGGACGCTCTACCTGGAACAGCTCGTCGCGCCCGCCCGGCACGTCGAGGTGCAGCTGCTCGGCGATCGGCACGGGGGGCTGGCGGTCCTCGGCGAGCGGGAGTGCAGCGTGCAGCGGCGTCACCAGAAGCTGGTCGAGGAATCGCCCTCCCCGGCCGTCACCCCGGCCATCCGGGAGCGGCTGGCCGAGAGTGCGCGGCAGGTCGCCGCCACGGTCGCCTTCCACAACGCGGCCACCGTCGAGTTCCTGCTCGACCAGGCGGGCCGTCACTACTTCCTCGAGATGAACACCCGGCTCCAGGTCGAGCACGGCGTCACCGAGCTGGTGGCCGGCGTCGACCTCGTGGCCTGGCAGATCCGGGTCGCGGCGGGGGAGCGCCTTCCGGAAGCCGTCCTGCTGGCCACGCCGCGCGGACATGCCATCGAGGCCAGGATCTACGCCGAGGACCCGCATCGCGACTTTGGCCCGGTTGCCGGCACGGTGACGGCCTGGCGCATGCCCTCCGGCCCTGGCATCCGCGTGGACGCCGGTGTGGCAGCGGACACCCCGCTCCCGATCGAATACGACCCCCTGCTCGCCAAGCTGATGGTCCACGCCGAGGACCGACCGCGGGCGATCGCCCGCCTGCGCCGCGCACTCGACGAGACGCTGATCGGCGGGGTCCAGACGGACCTCTCCTTCCTGCGCTGGCTGGTGGACGAGCCGGGCTTCGTCGCCGGGGAATACGACACCGGCCTCATTGCCGAGCGCTGGGGCGACGGCCCGCCCGTCACGGACGAGGAGCGTTCGCTGGCGGCCCTGGCAGCGCGCGATGCGCGCGTCGGGGCGGGCGACGACGGGACCGCCGCGTCGCGGGACGCCGACCCGGGGGCCGGGGACGAGGGCATCGACCGCCGAGCATGGGTGGTCACGGCACGTGGCGAGGCGATCTCCCGGCGGCAGCCATCGTGAGCGACCTGGAGCTGCGGGTCGACGACGAGGGCGTTGAGCCGCGCTCCGGCTGGTCGTTCACCTGGGTCGACCGGGCCGCCGGCGTGGCCCGGCTGAGCGACGGGACCCGCTCCGTCACATGCCTGGTCGAAGGTGCGGGCACCGACTGGGTGGTGACCCTCAATGGTCGCCGAATCGCCGTTACTGTCCGCAGCTGGCGTGAGCGGACGCTGGCTGAGGCCGAGTCATCCGCCGCCCACCGCGGCGGCCCGATCGAGGTGCGCGCGACGCTGCCGGGCCTGGTCGTCGACGTCTCGGTGAGCGAGGGGCAGGAGGTTGCCGAGGGCGCCCGACTGCTGACAATCGAAGCGATGAAGATGCAGAACGAGGTGCGCTCGCCGCGTGCCGGCCGGGTCACCGCGGTGGCCGTTTCGGCCGGCCAGACGGTCGCCGCCGGTGCCGAGCTGCTTCGGATCGAGTAGGGTCGGCGGGAAGGCCGGGCACCGGTACAATCGGCCGTGATGAGCGACCCCGAGCGCGGCGCGCGGCCTCCGCATCGGTCCACGTCGGGGATCGAGATCCACACCGTCTACGATGCCGACGACCTGGCGGGGCGAGACCCGGCGGCCAGCATCGGCCGGCCGGGCGCCTATCCGTTCACCCGCGGCATCCACCCGGACGGCTACCGCGGACGACCCTGGACGATGCGCCAGTACGCCGGCTTCGGATCCGCCGAGGAGACGAACGAGCGCTTCCGCTACCTGCTGGCCGGCGGCCAGACCGGGCTGTCGGTGGCCTTCGACCTGCCGACCCAGATGGGCTACGACAGCGACGACCCGATGGCGCTCGGCGAGGTGGGGCGAGTGGGCGTTCCGATCGACAGCATCGTCGACATGGAGGCCCTCTTCGCGGGCATCCCGCTCGACACGGTCAGCACCAGCATGACCATCAACGCCACCGCCGCCATCCTGCTGGTCCTGTACGAGACGCTTGCGCGTCGCGCAGGCATCGATCCGGCCGGCCTTCGCGGGACCGTCCAGAACGACATTCTCAAGGAGTACATCGCGCGCGGGACATACATCTACCCGCCCGAACCGTCGATGCGCCTGGTGACGGACACCTTTGCGTACTGCGCCGCCGAGCTGCCGGCCTGGAACACGATCAGCATCAGCGGCTACCACATGCGCGAGGCGGGAGCCACGGCCGTGCAGGAGGTGGCCTTCACCATCGCCGACGCGATCGCCTATGCCGAGGCGGCGCTCAGCGCCGGGCTCGCCTTCGACGACTTCGCCCCACGCCTCTCCTTCTTCTTCGCCGCCCACAACGACCTGTTCGAGGAGGTCGCGAAGTTCCGCGCCGCGCGTCGGGTCTGGGCGCGGGTCGCTCGTGACCGGTTCGGCGCAACGGATCCGCGCAGCATGGCGATGCGCTTCCACGCGCAGACCGGGGGCAGCACCCTGACCGCCCAGCAGCCGGAGACGAACGTGGTGCGCACCACCGTCCAGGCGCTGGCCAGCGTCCTGGGCGGGGCCCAGAGCCTGCACACCAATGCGTCGGACGAGGCGCTCGGCCTTCCGACCCCGGCCACGGCGCGGCTCGCCCTGCGTACTCAACAAGTGTTGGCCTTCGAGTCGGGCGTCAGCACGCCGGTCGACCCGCTCGGAGGTGCCTACTACGTCGAGGCGCTCACCGACGAGATCGAGGAACGGGTGGCTGCCGAGCTGTCCGAGATCGACCGGCGGGGCGGAACGCTGGCCGCCCTGGCGGCCGGCTATCAGCAGTCCGCGATCGCCGACGCGGCGTACGTGGCGCAGCGCGCCGTCGAGAGCGGGGAGCGGATCGTGGTCGGCGTCAATGCCTTTGTCGAGGCGGGGGACGAGCAGCGTCCGCCACCGCAGTCGATCGACCCCGCGGCCGAGGCTCGCCAGGCAGCTCGGACCCAGGCGGTGCGCCTCGGCCGCGACGCGACGCTCGCCGCCGAGGCGATGCGCGCCCTCGAAACGGCTGCGGCGGGCACCGAGAATGTCCTGCCCCGGATTCGCGCCTGCGTCGAGGCCCACGTCACCCTCGGCGAGATCAGCGGCGCGCTCCGCGGCGTGTGGGGCGAGCATCGGCCATGACGATCGGCCCGATCGATCACGTCGCCGTGGTCGTGCGCTCGATCGACGAGGCGCTGCCGCGCTACCGAGCGCTCTTCGGCTGGGAGCCCCTGGACGAGCCACGGATCTTCGCCTCCCAGCGCGTCCGCCTCTGCTTCCTGCCAACCGGCCCCGAGCCGTCGGCCAGGGTCGAGCTGGTCGAGCCGATCGACGACGAGAGCGGCGTTGCACGCTTCCTGGCGACGCGCGGCGAGGGCCTGCACCACGTCTGCCTGCGCAGCGACGACCTGCCGCGCGACCTGGCGGCCCTCGCGGCCGCCGAGGCGGAGCTCATTGACGAGCAACCGCGCCCCGGCGCGCACGGGGAGGTGGCCTTCATTCATCCGCGGACGCTCAATGGGGTTCTCTGGGAGTTGCTGCAGGCAGGTCGGCAGAACGGCGCTGGCTGAATGGGAGGAATTGTGCGATGGGCGACGTCCCGGTCCCTGACCGTTCACTGATCCGCGGCGAACACGCGGAGCTGCTCTCGACGGGCCGGGGTCAGTTGGCTGCGCTCGGCGAGGTAGACCTCCCGATGATGGCCATCTAGGGCTTCAGCCCGCCCTTGGCGCTGGCCGCAACGTCCTACGGCAGCTGTTGCACCACGTCCTCGGCTTCGGCAGCATCGGCGGTCTTGACGATGAAGGCCACGTCACCGATAGCGTAGAAGTAGTTTGTGTCGTTGGAAAACTCCATGACGGAGACCGTCTTTCCGCCAACCGTCTCGTCCGTGGCCACTACCTCGCCCGATAGGAACTGAAGGCCGCCGATGGCTAGCGCGAGTGCGTCGACCATCGCAGCAGGATCGGCACCGACGACCCGTATCGCGATGACGGAGTGCTCAGCCTGACCAGGTTCGTGATCCGGCGCGTACGCCATGGCACCCTCGACCTCCGCCGGCGACACGTCGAGTTCCTCCGCCAGCGCCTCGATGCCGCCGCCAAAGTCGGGGTAACCGATGGGGTCCAAACCAGCCGTGCCGAACTCTGTGCTGGGAAGGTCCGAAAAATCGTCGCCGGTGAACTCTGCGACCGTCGTCGGCGCGCCCCCCAGCGTCGTGGGCAGCAGCGCGGCGAGGTCGGCGTCAGGGGCGATCGTCGTCGCCGCACTCTCAGCGGGCGTTGTTGTTGGTGATTCTGTCGACGATTCGGCAATTGACGCAGACGTCGTGGCCGGGGGGCTCGATGCACCCGGCGTGCTTGAGCAGCCAGCGATGGCCAGCCCGGCGATGAGCGCCCAAACAATGGAAAGGCGGATTCGCATCGCGGGGATGCCCTCTAGCGGGTGCGAACAGCGCCCGCACTGGCCCCCTTATATCACGCACCGAGCGTCACGCCATTTGTTGCCTAGGCCTGGGTCGCAATCGGTACCTGCTCCTACCTGGATGCTCTTATCGAAGGGGGAAGCTAGTGGGCGCAGCCCGGCACCACCCGCGAGACGCGCCTGGCGCCTAGTGCACTCCCGCCTCGCGGAGAAGGGCGGGGATCTGGGACGGCGAGTCAGCGACCGCGATCCCGGCCTCCTGCAATGCGACGCGCTTCGACTCGGCGGTGCCGGCTCCGCCCGAGATGATCGCCCCGGCGTGGCCCATGCGGCGGCCGGGCGGGGCGGTGCGGCCGGCGATGAAGGCGGCCATCGGCTTGCGGACCTCCCGCGCGCAGAACTCGGCGGCGCGCTCCTCGTCGTCGCC
>CAZDAV010000089.1:0-4937 GCA_964503725.1 uncultured Steroidobacteraceae bacterium | reverse complement strand
ACGCGCGGGCGAGGGTGGCTCCGGGACCGATGGATGCGCCGGTTGCGGGCGTAGGCCGCTCCGCCGATAGCGGCCTCGTGCTCCGGTCCGCGGCGTCGCGGCCTTCCGCGCCGCGTCATCGGCAGCTCGGACGAGGGTCGGGGGGCGAATGGGGCATAGCCGCATGCTATGGACGCTCGCTTTACTCGTCAAAGCGACCGGCCGTCATCGTGCGCGCGTCGGCCGCCGGTGAGCATGTGCCGACCTAGAATCAGGGCACGGAGGACCGATCATGCTTCTCAAGCCAGGACGGCGCGCCTGATCTCGATGTCTAGCGAACGGACCTACTACGAGACAGCCGACCTCTGGCGCCCCGAGCTCTTCGACACGGCGGACGAGCGTCTGCGGCTCGCGGCCTGCGGGGGACTAGTGCCGGACGACGCGACAAGCCTTCTGGACGTCGGCTGCGGAGAGGGCGGCTTTCTCAAATGGCTCGGCGAAAACCGTGCAACCCTTCCCGTCGAGGGCCTGGAGCGCTCGGCCGCAGCCCTCGGCGCGGCCGCTGCGTATGGCACGGTCCACGAGGGCAGCATTGAGGAGCTGCCATTCGACGACGTTTCCTTCGACGTCGTTACGGCGCTCGAGGTGCTGGAGCACCTTCCGCACGGGACGTATGAGACCGGGTTGGCGGAGCTGCGGCGTGTCGCCCAGCGAGCCATCGTCATCTCAGTGCCCTTCGCTGAGCGCCGCGAACGGGTCAGATGCACCTATTGCGGCTGCCGGTTTCAGCCGAACTACCACATGCGATCTTTCGATCGGGAGCGGTTCGCCTCGCTCTTCGACGGGTTCGTCCTCGAGCGGTACGACATGCTCAAGGGCGAGGACTACGTCGGCGGGCCGATTCTCCGTGCTGGCTACAGGTTGCTGCGCGGAGGCGTGGACGACGCGCCCGCCGGGACCATGTGCCCCCAGTGCGGCTTTCGGCAGGCGGCCACGGCCGCGGTTCGCGCCTGGGCACGGCGAAGCATGCGGGATCGCCTCCCCAAGACGATGCGACCGCGCTGGCATATCGGCAGGTTCGTGCGCGCGGCCCGCTAGCCGTCAGGGAGCCGAGCGCGTTCGCTTCACGCCACCGAGGAGCATGCGCTTGACGGACGAGGCAACGCCCGACCAGAACCCGGCACCGTACGCGACGTGCATCGCAGCGAATGCCGCGGCGATGAGGGTGACGCGCTCCCCCGGCCGGCGGGCCAACATCGCGGCAGCCACGGCCGCAACCAGGTAGGCGACGCCTAGGAGCAGCGTTGGCATGCGGACGACTGGGACCGCGACGCTGAGGACCGCGCCTCCGATCAGCGCGGCGACGAGGCCTGCCGGCGCGAGGTGTCGCGGGCGCACGGCATCAGGGTGAGCCGCGAAGAGGGCAGCCTTGCCGGCGCCGTAGCCCCAGTATTGCCGGGCGAGTCCATCGAGAGAGCCACGCGGGAAATAGCCGACCTGCAGAGAAGGCTCGTACCACAGGCGGCCACCGGCGCTTCGGATCCGGTGGCTGAATTCGTTGTCCTCGTTGAACAGCATCCGCTGGTCGAAAAGGCCGACACGGTCGAAGACCCAGCGCGGCCAGAACCCGGGGAATATCGCCTCGGCCCAGCCGCTGCGACTCCCATAGTTGTATGAGGCACCCCCGACGCCGAATGGATGTGACTGCGCTCTGCCGATCGCTCGCTGGAGTGACGTGACCCCGCGTCGGTCGATCCCTGCCCCCACGCCCCACGCGTCGTGTCGTTGGATCAGTGAGACGCAGGTGCGCACGTAGTCGCGTGGAAGTTCGGAGTGGCCGCTGACACAGCCGACGTACGCGCCCGAGGACGACGTAATGCCGCTGTTCAGGCCGGGGACCATGAGCCGCTCCGGATTGCCGACGACTCGGATCCGCGCGTCGCGCTCCGCCCACGCCGTCAGGCGGGAGGGGGTGTCGTCACTCGAGTCGCCTTCGACGACGATGATCTCGAGAAGGTCGGTGGGATACGCCTGGCGCGTGACCGACCGCAGGCAGTCGTCGATGTGCAGGCTCTCGTTGCGAATGGGTATCACGAGCGAAACCTTCTCCAACGGCGCTCGTTCATTCGCGACCCTGAGGTCAGCCTCCACGCGACTACGATAGGGCCTGATGGCCCGCGCCGACGTCACGATGTTCGTGTACAACGACGTCCGGCGCGATTCCCGCGTCCTGCGCGAGGCCCGCTCGCTCGCCTCGCGTGGCCACCGGGTCGTCGTGGTCGGCCGCGGCGCGACCGACCTACCGCGCGAAGCGCAGGTTGACGGCTTCCTGATCGTCCGCACGCCGGTGCCCAAGAGGGAGGGCGGGCCTGGGAGCGAAAGTCCCTGGCGCCCCCATCGGCGGGGCGGGGCTCTTGCCCGCGCGCGATGGGTCATCGCGTACGCGCGGGATTTTCTAGCCTGGAGATCTGCCGCTCTCCGCCTGGCAGGGGCGCATCGCTCGGCAGGCAGTGTGCGCACCGTGTGGCACGGGCACGATCTCACCGGCCTGATTCCGGCTGCGGCGGCCGCGCGGAGGTGGGGCGGATCGGTCCTCTACGACTCCCATGAGCTCTACCTGGAGGCGGGCTCGGCCGCGAGGCTGCCGTCAGTGCTGCGGTGGGGCCTCGGCCGAATCGAGGGGAAGCGGGCACGATCCGCGGACGCGGTGGTCACGGTCAACGACACCATCGCGCAGGAGCTTGGGCGTCGGTATGGAATTGCGCTGCCGGCAGTGGTCATGAATTGCCCTCCGACAACCGACCACGTCTCCCCCGAGCGGAGCCCGCTGCGCCCGACGCTCGCGGTCGGCTCGCGCCCGATCGTCCTGCACCATGGCGGCATCACCGAGGGTCGAGGCATCCGCCAGGCGGTGGAGGCACTCGAGTGGCTGCCGGGCGAGGTCGCGCTCGTCATTCTCGGCGATGGTGAGCTGGTTCCCGACCTCAAGGAGCTGGCTCGGGCGCCGCGCAACCGGGATCGGCTGTTGCTCATTCCCGCGGTGAGCGTGGAGGAATTGCCGGCGTGGATCGCCGGCGCGGACATCGGCCTCGTCACATTCGAGCCTGTCGACCTGAACAACTACTACGCGTCGCCGAACAAGCTCTTCGAGTACCTGGTGCAGGGAATACCCCCGGTGGTAAGCGACTTTCCCGAGCTACGCAGGATCGTCGAGGCCGATGATCTAGGCGTGACCTGTGAACCCGCCGATCCGCGGTCCGTCGCCGCCGCCATCAGCCAGCTTCTCTCCGAGCCTGCGGACGACCGCGAACGGCGGCGCCAACGGTGTCGCGAGGCAGCACGCTCAAAGTATTCGTGGGAGCGCCAGGAGAGGGCGCTGCACCGCGTGTACGACCAACTGGACGCATGACGCTCGACGCAAATGCCGCTCCCCAATCCCTGCCGCGCCAGATGGTCACGTACGCCGGCGGCATCGCGATTCTCAGCGTGGCCGGGCTCATCGCGGTCCCCATCTACGCCCGGGTCCTGCAGCCGATGGCATTCGGAGTCGTGGAAACGCTCGCCGCGCTCCTCCAGCTCGCGGTCGCCGTGCTTCTCCTCGGGTTCGACTCCGCGCTTGCCATCAGGCTTCACGGCGGAGCGAGAGATCGAAGGGCGATCGTCACGACCGCGCTCGCCCTGCCATTCGTTGCAGCCCTCGCCGTCACGGCCGTGGCGGTCCTGGCCGCGGGACGCCTCGCAGGGACCCTCTTGGGCACCGACGACCACACGCTTGCGGTCGTGGTGACCGCTGTCGCGATCACCCCGGCCGTCCTTCACGCCCTGTCCGTCACCGCCCTTCGTCACCTGATGCGGCCCACGACGTACCTGTGGGCAACGATCGCCTACGCCGTGGGCATGCTGGGCGTCGGCGTCCCAGCCGTCCTGATGGGTGCCGGCACCACGGGGCCATTGCTCGGCCTCGCGGCGGGAGCGGCGATGGCCGCTGCGGTGGGAATCCTCGGGATCCGCTCGTTCTTCGCCCCCAGCCAGATCAGCTCGGAGGCCGCCGGCGCGCTTCTTCGTATCGGGATCCCGCTCATACCGGCCGCTGCGTTGGCCTGGGTCCTCGCCGCTTCCGGGCGATTGTGGGTCCTCACGTTCAGCAGCCTCACCGATGTCGGGCTGTACGCGGCGGCGTCGAAGCTCGCCCTCCTTGGGGCATTCGTGGTTTCCGCGGTCATGCTCGCCTGGAATCCACACGCTCTGGCGATGCAGCACCGCTCCGACGCACCGCAACGCTACGCCGATGCCCTTGTGGCCTTCGTCGCGGGCAGCGCGGCCCTTCTCGTCCTCGCAACTCCCTGGAGTGATGCGGCGATCAGGGTTCTCGCCGGGGACGCGTTCATCGAGGGCAGGAGCGCCGTGTGGCTGCTGCTCGCGAGCGCGTTCGCGTATGGGGCCTACGCCATGGTCGCCGTTGGCGCGCAGGTGGCTGAGCGGACTGCGTTCATCAGCCTGACCACGGCGGTCGCCGTCGCCGTGAACGTCGCGGCGAGCGTCATCCTCATCCCGCGGCTGGGCTTCGTTGGCGCCGCGATTGCGACCCTGCTGGGCTACATCGCCTCGGCCATTGCACTCTTCGGGGTCGCGCAACGGGTCTACCCCGTGCCGTATCCGACCATGAGGCTCTTCCTCATGACGGTCGGCGGACTGGCGGCAGCGGCCCTTCTCGCGTGGCGGGCGGAGACCGATCTCCCCGCTATCGGGATTTCCGTCGTGGCCGCCGGGCTGTTGTGCTGGACAGCGCTGCCCGCGCTGCGTCGACTGCGCGCCTCCCTCGCGCACCCCCGGTGAGGGGCACGAACCGCCGGTCCGCGCATCGCCGCGCCGTGCTATAGGACGCGAGTACCGTTGACCGGCAGCACCGCTCCACTAGGCTCGGCCTCGGGTACGTACGGGCTCTTCGCATGGACGAT
>CAZDAV010000088.1:0-4978 GCA_964503725.1 uncultured Steroidobacteraceae bacterium | reverse complement strand
CTCGCCGATCGCTTCTGGGACGGGGTCCTGGAGCGCGATCCGGTCTACGCCACCATCTTGGGTGACGACCGCTGGGACGACCGGCTGCCGGATCTGGGCGACGTTGGACGCGCCGCGGACGCGACCGCCTTCCGCGCGACGCTCGCCGAGGCGGAAGCGATCGACGCCGGCAGCCTCGACCCCGAGCAGGTGATCACGCGCGACATGCTGCTGCTCGTCGGCGAGACGCACCTGGAGGCGCTGGAGCAGAAGCAGTACCAGCTCGCGATCAACCACATCTTCGGCGTCCAGACCATGCCGGTGCAGGTGGCCCAGTACCAACTGGCCGATACCCCGGAGCGCCTGGAGCGCCTGCTCAGCCGATTCGCGGCGTACCCGGCGGCGATCGAGCAGACGATCGACACGCTGCGCGAGGGGATCGCCGAGGGGCGCACAGGTGCCACGGTGCCGGTGCGCAAGGAGATCGAGCAGATCGATCGCATGCTGGCCGGGCCGGTCGAGGCATTCCCCGCCGTCTCGATGGCGCACGTGGCCGACGACGCCGCTCGCGACCAGGTGCAGGCCGCCGTCGAGGCCCACATCTACCCGTCCCTGCGGCGCCTGAGCGGCTTCCTGGCCGATGAGTACGAGGCGCAGGCGCGATCCGAGCCCGGCATCAGCGTCACGCCGGGTGGCGAGGCGGCCTATCGGCTCGCGATCCGGATGCACACCACCGTCGACACCACGCCTGACGAGGTCCATCGCTTCGGGCTGGAGGACCTGGCGCACATCGAGGCCGAGAAGGACGAGATCGCGCGGCGCGCCGGATATCGGGATCGATCGGCCTACGCCAAGGCGCTGGCCGAGGATCCGGCCAACCGCCCCACGTCACGGGAGCAGATCGTCGAGCAGGCGGCTGAGCAGACGCAACGGGCCTTTGCCACCGCGCCGCGCTACTTCGGCCGGCTGCCGAGCGCCGACTGCGAGGTCAGGGCCGTCGAGGAGTATCGGGAGCGCGAGGTGCCGCCGGCGTTCTACATGCCGCCGACCGTCGACGGCTCGCGCGCGGGCCAGTACTACATCAACACCTACCAGCCGGAGGAGCGGCAGCTCCACGGCCTCGCCTCGATCACCTTCCACGAGGCGACGCCGGGACACCACTTCCAGCTCGCCATCGAGATGGAGCTGACCGGCCTGCCTCGCTTCCGGACGCTCGGATCGCGGATGGCCGGCGCGGCCTACGTCGAGGGCTGGGGCCTGTACTGCGAGCGCCTGGCCGACGAGATGGGCCTGTACCTGTCCGATGCCGAGCGGCTCGGCATGCTCAACGCGCAGTCATTCCGTGCCGCGCGCCTGGTGGTGGACTCCGGGCTCCACGCGTTCGGCTGGAGCCGGGCCCGCGCCATCGAGTTCATGCATGAGCGCGGCTCACTGCCACCCGTCGACGCCGAGATCGAGGTGGATCGCTACACCATCTGGCCCGGGCAGGCGCTGGCGTACAAGATCGGCCAGCGCGAGATCGAGCGCGCGCGGCGCGAGGTGAGCGAGTTCATGGGAGACCGATTCGACCTGCGCGCCTTCCACGACGAGGTGCTCGGCCACGGGTCGGTTCCGCTGGCCACGCTGCGCCGCGAGATCCCCGGCTGGGTCGAGGCGGCGGTCTCGGCGCGCGAGGGCGCGCCGGCAGGCTAACGCGTGGCTGTGTGTGCCAGATTCACAGGAGGTGACCGCCCGGCGGCGTTGATGCTCCGAATGCGGACGGATTCACACCAGGAGACCACCGCGCACGTCGAACGCGGCCAGATTCACATGGGTCGTGAATCCGGCATCGGGCAGCGCCCATGGACTCGCACCCCGCACACCGGGTGTGAATCTGGCAGGAAGACCGCTGCCGGGGGACGTCATGCGAGCTCCTGAGCGAGTCACGCTCACCGGACGCTTCGTCCGCCTGGAGCCGATCGACGAGCGGCACCGCGACGACCTGCTGGCCGCGGCGGCGCAGGACCCAGTGACATGGCGCTACATGTCTTCGGACCTGTCGGTTGGGCCATCGGCTTGGCCTGCCTTCTTGGCCGATGCGCTCCGCCCCGAGTACGTGGCCTGGGCCACCGTGGATGCGGCGAGCGGCCGCGCCATCGGTTCAAGTCGGTTCGGTGACATCGCCCCGGAGCACGGTCGGGTGGAGATCGGCTGGACCTGGATCGCGCCGTCGCATCAGCGCAGCGCGACGAACAGCGAGGCAAAGCTGCTCCAGCTGGGCTACGCCTTCGACGAGCTGGGTGCGACGCGAGTGGCGCTCAAGACGGACGGTCGCAATCTGCGCTCGCAGGCCGCCATCGAGCGGCTCGGAGCACAGCGGGAGGGGGTCCTGCGGCGGCACATGCGCATGCCGGACGGCTTCATCCGCGACACGGTCTACTACTCGATCCTGTCCGAGGAGTGGCCGGCGGTGAAGGCACGCCTCGAGGAGCGCCTCGCCCGCGGCTGAATCGGCTCAGGGGTTGGCGTGGATCTCCTGCGCCGCCTTGATGCCGGACTCGAGGGCCCCCTGGATCCAGGCGTGGTACAGCGAGCAGTGCTCGCCGGCGAAGTAGATGCGCCCCTCCGGCCGCACGATGTCGGCCTGCAGCTGGGTCTGCTGCTCGGGTGCGAAGAGGGCGAAGGCGCCATTGGCGTACCGGTCGTTGTACCAGGCCTGCGACGCCCCCACCTCGTACACGTCGCGGATGCGCGGGTGGATCTTCGAGACGTCGTCGAGCGCCTCCTCGAGCCGTGTCTCCTCGTCCATGGCGCCCCAGCGCAGCGCATCCTGGCTCCAGGTGTACGAGGCGAGCAGGATCCCACGCGACGTCGTCGGGTCGGGGGTCGGGTAGTTGATGCGGCGGATCGGCAGGTCGGTGACCGTGGCCCCGCCGTAGATCCCGTCGTCGGTCTCCCAGACGCGCTCGCTGACCTGGAACAGGATCTTGGTCGAGGCCGAGTAGTTCAGCTGCCGGATCGCCCGCTGCTTCTCGTGCGAGAAGGGCTTCAGCTGCTCGACCTGGCGCAGGACCGAGAAGGGGATCGCGCAGATCGCGTAGTCGGCGCGCTCCTGGTAGCGGCCCGCCTCGGTCTTGAAGTGGACCGTCACCCCGTCGGGGTCCTGGTCGATGGCGAAGACCTCCGCGCCGAACCGGATCCGGTTCTGGAGCTCCCCGTAGAAGGCGCGCGGCAGCATGTCGGTGCCGCCAACGATCTCCTGCATCTCCTCGAACGACTTGCCGAGGTCCTCGCGCAGTTCCTCGACGACCGCATTGTTCATGTCCGATTCGACGAAGTTCAGGACGCCGTACATCTCGATGGCGCCCTCGGAAAAGCCCTTCACGACCAGGAACTCGCGCAGTGAGTACTGGTCGTACTCGCGCACGATCGCTTCCCAGCCGGCGTCGCCCTCGCGCTCGAGCTGCTCACGCAGGTCGCGCGTGGCATCGGCCCACAGGTCGTCGATGGTCCGGCCGCGCTCGTGCTCGGCCAATTGGAACGGGAGCTGCTCCGGTTGTGCACGCGCCTGCTCCGCCGTCATGCGGTTTCCGGCGACGTGGACCAGGCCCTTTGGGTTGCCCATCATGAACGGCCGCAGGGACAGCCCGAACAGCTCGCAGTAGCCGAGCGTCAGGTCATGGACGCGCGGGATGCGCATGGCTCCCGCCTCGGCATACAGGCCCGGCGCGAAGGATCGCAGGGTGTAGACGCGTCCCCCGACCCGGTTCTGCGCTTCCAGCACGATCGGCTCATGGCCCTGGCGGGCCAGCTCGAAGGCGGCAACCAGGCCCGCCATGCCGGCGCCGATGATGACGACTCGCTTCGGCCTCCCGCCCCGCGGCTCGAGGCCCTCCTCGGGGACCGCCAGCACCTCGGGCGCAACCGGCTCGTCAGACGCTGGCGGCTGCTCTTCGGGATCGGGATGAAGCGGGTCACGGGTATCTGGTTGCATGCCGCGATCCTATCGGCTCGTCTTCCGCCGACGCACGGTTTTGCGCGACGAGCGACCGGGATACCCGATCAGGGTGAATAGCGGCATCGCCACACGCTCGGGACACCGAGGCGCACGCTATTGTGATTGCCGACCTGGTCGTGCTTAAGAAGGGAGGCGATGTGGCTGCCGATTCGGCCCGTCGGATCGTGGATCTGAGCCACGAGATTGTCGACGGGATGACGACGCATCCGGGCATCCCACCGCCGTCGATCTCGACGTTTCTGACCCATGAGGCATCCACCGCCCGGTACGCGGCCGGCACGACGTTCGAGATTGGACGGATCGATCTCGTCGCGAACACCGGGACCTACCTCGACACGCCGGCTCATCGATTCCCGGGCGGGCAGGACCTCGCTGGCCTGGCTCTGGAGCGCGTCATCGACCTGGACGGGGTCCTCGTCGACTGCCGCGGGGCGACCGAGCGCGCCATCGGCCCCGAGGCGTTCCGAGGGGTCATCGTCCGCGGCCGAGCCGTCCTCGTGGCGACCGGCTGGGACGAGCATTGGGGAACCTCGGCGTACCTGAGCGACAACCCGTTCCTGAACGGCGAGGCCGCCGGCTGGCTGGTCGAGTCGGGCGCAGCGCTGGTGGGCATCGATTCGCTCAACATCGACTCGCTCACCGATCCGCAGCGGCCGGCCCACACGGCGATCCTCGGCGCCGGCATCCCGCTCGTCGAGCACCTGACCGGCCTTGGAGCGCTGCCGTCCACCGGCTGGCGCTTCTTCGCAGTCCCACCGCGTATTCGTGGAATGGCGACCTTCCCCGTCCGCGCCTTCGCCATCGTCGGCTGACCGGCGACGGTCGCGCTCACTCAGTCGGTTGCCTTCTTGCGAGGCGCTCGATTCGGTTGGCTACTTCGATCCGACTGGTATTCCGACCACGGGTCGTAGTCCGGATCGGGTGGCTCGGCGGCCGGCCGCTCTGCCTCCGGGACGTGGCGCAGGTTGACCCGCACCCGCCACCACAGGGTCGAGCGACCGC
>CAZDAV010000087.1:0-5027 GCA_964503725.1 uncultured Steroidobacteraceae bacterium | reverse complement strand
GAGCTCTTCGTCAACAAGGAGCACTTCGACGTCTACACGTGTCCGCGCTGCGGTCGCGTGGAGTTCTTCGTGGACGGCATCGGCGAGGAATTCCGGCCACATTGAACGCGGCTGATCTGGCCGTCTGGGCACCGATGCCGCCGCGCGATGGGGGACTCCCCTCTACCTGACCGATCTCGACGCCGCCGCGGAGCGCCTGGCCGCGTATCGGGCCGCCTTCCCCGGGGCGCTGGTCGCCTACGCGGTCAAGGCCAACCCGGACCCGCAGCTGCTCCGCCGGCTGGTGGCCGATGGCGCCGGGGCGGAGGTGGTCACCACGGTCGAGATGGCGCTTGCCCAGCGGGCCGGCTGCCCCGGCGAGCGGATCGTGATGAACGGGGTCGGGAAACGCGACGAGGAGCTGCACCTGGCGCTCGCCGCCGGCGCGCTGGTCAACGCCGAGTCGCTCGACGAGCTGGAGCACCTCGTTGTGCTGGCTGCCGACCACGTCGGCGCCCGCGTGGGGCTGCGCCTCAACCCCGCCCTCGATGCCGGCACCCACCCGCACCTCGCGACCGGGGCTGGAGGCTCGAAGTTCGGCATCGGGTTGGGCGAGCTTCCGGTTGCGCTCGAGCTGTTCCGCGCCGCAGCCCTGTCGTTGGCCGGCCTGGGCGCGCACATCGGCTCGCAGGTCGACTCCGTGGAGCCATTCGCCGAGCTGGCCCACCGCCTGGCTGAGGCCGCGGAGCAGGCGACTACCGCCGGCCTGCCTCCCGAGCGGATCGACGTCGGGGGTGGGCTCGCTTCCGCCGACGCAACCTCGCTGGACGCCCTGGCGTCAGCCCTCCGTCCGGCGTGTCCAGACACGCAGCGGCTCATCCTGGAGCCCGGCCGCTCGCTGGTGGCCGACGCCGGCTGGCTGATCACCCGCGTGGTGCGCACCCAGCCACGCCCGGAGTCCGGCTGCGGCTATCTCGTCGCGGATGCCGGCATGACCGAGCTGATCAGGCCGATGCTCTACGGCGCCGACCATCCCGTATCCCTGGTCGCCTCCGGTGCGCCGTTCGTGCCCACCGGTGCCACCCACCTGGCCGGCCCGATCTGCGAGGCGGGCGACATCCTGGCCCGCGACCTGGAACGATGGATCAGCCCGGACGAGCTGACATTCGCCGGCGTCGGGGCGTTGCTGGCCGTGGGCAGCGCGGGAGCCTACAGCGCGGCCATGGCGAGCAACTACAACGGCCGGCTGCGTCCCGCCGAGGCTGTCCTGGAGGGCGGGCAACTCCGTCTCTCGCGCCGCCGCGAGACGCTCGGCGATCTGATCGCCCGGGACGCATAGAGCGGATCCCCGGCGCGCCCGGCGTACGCTGCCGGCGAACGGAACACCCTCGGCCGGCATCTATGGGGTGAGTGGGAGGAGGTCTGCGTGGCGGTCCACCGCGAACCGATCGCGCACGCCGTCCTGATCCGCGCCTCGGACGGTGACCCGGAAGCGTTGGCGCAGGTCATGGCCGCCCACACCGGTGACATGGCGAGGATCTGCATGGTGATCTCAGGCGACCCCGATGTGGCGAACGAGGCGGTGCAAGCAGCATGGGTATCCGCATGGCGACGACTCGGCTCATTGCGCGACCCCGATCGGCTCCGTCCGTGGCTGATCTCGATCGCGGCCAACCAGGCGCGCCAGATGCTGCGAAGCGCCCGTCGCCGGCACGGCTACGAAGGCAGCGTGACGCCGCCGGTCGCAGTGGACCCAGGCTCGCGCGCGGAGTTGCTCGACCTGGCAGAGGCCGTATCTCACCTCGAGCCCGATGAGCGCCGCCTGCTCGGCCTCCGCTTCGTCGGCGGCCTGACCTCCGAAGAGATCGCCCGAGAGCTTGGTGGGTCAGCATCCGCCGTACGCGGTCGGATCGCGCGAATCGTGAAACGCCTCCGAACGGAGCTGTCTGATGGCTGACCGCGACGGCGAATTCGAGCGGCGCCTCCAGCGCGACCTCCGCGAATGGACCGATCCGGCCGCCGGTGCTCGCAACTGGACCGATGACGCGCGCACCCTCATTGCGGCCGGCGGGCCGGCGCGCGGACCCTCCCGCTGGCGCCTCGTCGCCTTGAGCGCGGCAGCCACCGTGCTCGCCGCCGCGGCGGGAGTCGTCGTACTCGACCTCGATCCGTTCGGTGGCCAGCCAGCCGGCAGCGCGACCCCTCAACCCAGCGATACCGCAGCCTCGCTCGCTCCAACAGGAACGCCACAACCAGCCACTCTGGACGGCAGCCAGCTGGAACTCTCGAGGTTGGCTTGGTGGGATCAGCAGGGCTACGGCTTCGGCATCATCCCCGAGGATCCCAACCCGAGTCCCGCGGCGATGCCCCCGTCCGCCAAGCAGGTGCGGATCGGCACCCTCGATGGACGGATTACCGCCGTCCTGACGCTCTCAGACGAATGGTCACATTCCTACATCAGCGGTCCAGTAGGGACCGATGTGCTGGTTGTGAACGACGACGGGACCACCTCCACCATCTGGCTCGTGTCCGCGCTGGACGGCTCGCGAACTGCGGTCAAGGCCAGCAACGACGAGATTGTGGCGGCCGCGGCGCTCTCGCCCGCCGGCGACGAGGTCTACTACATCAAGATCGACCGGCGAACGGGGATCGACCAGGGCCTGTGGCAGCTGTCTACCACGGCCCGCGGGATAGAGCGGCCAATCCTCCAAGGCCCGCTGGGTGAGCCTCTGGAGGAGCTGAGCGTTTGGCAGGTACTCACCAGCCTCGACGGCACGACCGTCATCGTCCAGTCCTGTTTCGGCGAGGTCCGATGTACCTCGTACTTCGTCGACATGGCGACCGGTACGTCGCGGCAGCTGGACTCGATAGGCTGGCCGCGAGGCATGGCAGATGACGAGCTGCTTGCTCGTGGCGGGCCTGACATCGCCCACCTTGTCGCCGTCAACCTGGTAACGCTTGAGATACGGACTCTGTTGCCAGACCTACCAGAGGCGATGCCAGTCCGGGTCGGCGACCGCTGGTTCCTGGCCTACGCAACCGGCACCGGCGGGCTGGGTCCGACCCGACTGCTCGCGCTCGATGACAACGCGGAGGCTTCTATCCCGGGCGATGGAGAGGATTTAGGTGCCATGCACGCGCTCTCTGATCGCTTCGGCATCCATCTGCCCGCTGGCTGGGTCATCCGTGGCCCCGATCCTGAAGTCTTTGGGTATCGAGGCCCGGATCAGAACCTCCCGCCGCGACAACTCATCAACGTCGCCACAGGTGAGCGCGTGACGCTCGATCCGTTTGCATGGGTCGTCGCCAACGACTCCTGCTTGCCCATTGCGCCGTCCGAGATGCCCGACGGCCAAGGCGTCGGCCCGGGCATCGAGACGCTCGAGACCGGCGTCCTATTTGCCAAGTGGGGCTCCGACGCGAATGCCGTGCTTCAGGGCGTGGCTTACGCCGCCACCGGGTCAATCGGAGGGCCGGAGGTCACGATTCGAGGGGTCCAAGGAACGGTGCTCTTCGTGGGCGAGGCGGGGACAAGCGAGGTTGTCATAGAGTGGGAAGAGGATGGGTGCGCCTACACGGTGTGGTTTCCCGCCGGCACGAGCATCGATGAGGCCCGAGCGTACGCCGGCAGATACTGAAGACGGCTCTCCACAGCGACTGAGGGCCGACCACTGCGGGCCGGCCCTCGTCGTCGTATCGCCCTTAGCCCGCTGGCGTCCGCTCTCGCGAGCGCTGGCGGAGGCTCAGCGCCACCAGGACGGCTGCCGCGATTCCCGCCACCAGGAGCGCGATCGGGAGGGCAGGAAGGGTCGGGGCCACGGGCGTGGTCGGCGTCGTCGGCTGGTCGCCGGGACCCGACAGCGGCTCCCGCACGCGCACGGTCTCCAGGCTCACGCGCTCCAGGGTAGGTACGGCGTGTCGACCCTCTTACCCCGCCCGACCTGAATCGGTTCCTAGTTTCGAGCCTCGATCGGCGCGAAGCCGACCCCGCCCATCACACGCCAGCCGATCCCGTCGTGCTGCAGGTGGAAGACCGCGGGGTTGGGCATGGCCAGGTGGAAGGCATGGTCGACCCCCGGCTCGAACGCCTGGAGGATCAGCGAGATCAGGTTCCCGTGGCTGCCGACCAGCAGCCGACCACCCTCGGCGTGCCGTGCGCGGAGGAGGTCGAGGACGCGCATTCCGCGCAGCTGCGCCTCTCGGCTGGTCTCGCCGCCGGGCGCGGCGAAGTCGGGATCGGCCCAGCCGCGGGCAAGCAGATCGGGCCAGTCGTCATGCTGCGCTCCTGCCAGCTGCCGCTCACGCAGGTCGGCGAGGAGCTGCACCTCCATGAACCGGCGCTCCGCGGTGGGCGTGACGGTCTGCAGCGAGCGGGTCAATGGGCTGCTGTAGACCGCGTAGAAGAAGTACGGCTCGAGCTCCAGGGCAAGCTCATCGGCGTCGCGCAGGCCCTTCTCGGTCAGTGGGCGCTCGTCGTCGCGCAGCTCGCCCCACGGCGGCGTGCCGATCGGCACCGCCTCGGCGTGACGGACCAGCACGATCTCCAGGGTCGGAAGGCGCTCCACGCCGCGGAGTGTATCGGCCCACCCCCGGCTCTCTCCTCCGTATTCGACCCGGGTATCCATCGGCGACGCAGAGGCCGCTCAAGGCCCCCGCCGTATGACAACTGACCGATCCCTCCAGCCCGATATCTCCCGCCCCGCACCCGGCGCCATGGCCGGGCCAGACAGAGCCGGGGCCTGCCAGGCGCCAAAGTGAAAGCACCCAGCGTCGAAATCGGACCGCCGCAACCGCCAGATCCGCCCCAAAACGCCGCCCCCGCCCACATACCCCACTCCACAATAGGTAGCGCCCCCAACACCCGGCCTCCACCATATCTTGTGGTTTTGGGCTTGACGCGAGGCCTGCGCGGACGTACACTCATCGTCCTTGAAAACGCGGCATTGCCGCCTGTCTCCTGCCCCCGCTGAGCACGAAGGAAACACCCCGATGCCACGCTCCGCGACCCCCTCGCAGCCCGCCACCAAGCACGCCAACGGCAACGGACA
>CAZDAV010000086.1:0-5195 GCA_964503725.1 uncultured Steroidobacteraceae bacterium | reverse complement strand
GGAGCGGTCCTCGATCTCCCAGGCGTGGTCGAGCACGTGCCACGCTGAACGTCGCACGAAGTAGCGCGGCGACCATGGCCGCTTCGTGTTCCTCGGGTCGGCGATCGGCGTGCCTCGCGCCCGGGCTGCCAGCACCTCGAGGGCGGTGGCGCGCACGACTGCCATGCGATCGGCGGGGGTGGCGCTCGGCATGCGTGGGTGCCGGCTGCCCAGTTGCCCCAGGTACGCCTCCTCCGCCTCCAGCACGTGGCCATACATCTTCAGCAGGTCCCGTCCGCCGCCGCGCGGCCCTTTGCGCAGCTCCACACCAGCCCCGTCGACCCGGCGCCAGATGTCGTCGAAGGCGTCCCAGCTCGCCTTCAGCAGGCGCGACTGTCGCGTGAGCTCCGCACCCGGGAGCGGCAGCTCGTCGGCCTTGGGAGCCGCGCTCGGCACTCCGAAATCGGTCCCGGAGCCGCCCTTCAAGCGTTCGACGACCTCGGGCTCAATCGCAGCCGTAAAGGTCATCCCAGCTGCCTCGACGGCGCGGGCATAGCGTGGGGCGTATGCGAAGAGCGCCGCCAGCGCCTCGTCCTCGCTGCGGCCGCTGCGGCACCAGCCCGGCCACTCGACCGCCCCCGCGAACGTGCGCTTTGGACCGATCTCCAGGTACACCGCGAGCCGCGCTGTCATCGGTACGCGGGCTTGAGGGCAGGAAACATCGGGAAGTGGCGAGTGTTCAACGTCACGAGCCGAGCGTCGAGGGAGCGGGCAGCCCCGGCGATCAGGTAGTCCGCGGTGTCGATGCCCGGGTGGGAGCGACCGTACCGATGCGCAAGCTCGCCGGCGTCGTCGGCGATTGCGGTCGTGATGTCGACCCAGGCGAGTGCCGCGAAGAGCCGGCCCAGCGCGTCGCGTTCCCGCGCACGGATCCCCGCGAGCAGCTCGGTGCGGGTCGGCGTGGCTGCCCAGACGGCCTCGTCTGCGACCACCAGATCGTCAAGCAGCTCGACCGCCCGTCGGTCGCCGCGGAGGTGATCGATCAGCACCGAGGTATCGAGGAGAACCGTCACGAATCGGCCGGCGGATCTTCGGGAAGGCCGTCCGGGTACAGCCGCCGCAGCCGATCTCCCTTCCTGATGCGCTCCACGTAGGCCTCGCCGGTTTCCTTGTGGTCCTTCCACAGGCCGGCGGTCTCGCGCAGAGCAGCGCGCAGCCGCTCGCGGTCCGCGGCGATGCCGTATCGCTCCTCGATCGCCTCGCGGATGAGGTGCGAGCGGGTCAGTCCCGTCCGCTTCGCCTCGCGGTCGAGGGCGCTGACCTGGGCTCCAGAGAGATAGATCTGCGTGCGTTCCACGATGTATGTATACATCGCCGAGAACGCCAGGGTCAAGGACCGATCAGGCCTTCCAGGTCTCGCCGGTCCCCAGCGGTACCACCTTGGCCGTGGTGGCCACCGCGAGCATCGCGGGGCTGCCGGCCAGGATCGGGAAGGTCGCGTAATGCACCGGGATGACCACCTTGGCGCCGATGAGGGCGACGGCCCGCGCCGCGTCTTCGGGGCCCATCGTGAAATGCCCGCCGATGGGCAGCACGGCGATGGTCGGGGCCCATCGCTCCTTGATCAGCGCCATGTCGCTGAAGAGGGCGGTGTCGCCGGAGTGGTAAACGTTCGTCCCGTCCTCGAACTCGATGACCCAGCCCCAGCAGCCGACCTCGCGGGTCGCCTGCGTGCCACCCGAGGCGATCGTCACGCCGCCGGTGTGGTCGGCGTGGACCATGTTCAGCCCGATCCCCGCCGCCTCGAACCGCCCGCCCTTGTTCATGCCGATCGCCTCGACCCCGCGACTGGCGAGGTAGATGCTCATCTCGTGCGAGCAGACCACGGTCCCCCCGAGTGCCGCCAGCTCCACCACGTCCGCAGCCTCGATGCCGACGTGGTCGAAGTGCCCATGCGTCGGCGCGATGACATCGACGCGCCACGGCTCGGGCGGCGCGGCGTAGTTGGGCGAGTCACTCCATCGGTCCACCCAGAGCCACTTGTCGCCCGGGGACTGGTACAGGATCCCGCTGTGGCCCAGGCGGGTGATGCGCAGCTTCGCCATGCTCCGGAGTCTATCAGTGGCCCAGTATGATCTGCGGCGAGGCGGGAAATCGAACGAGGGTCGGGATGTTCAACCGCAGTCGTGCGCTGGTGGGAGTGCTCACCGCAGCCGTGGTCCTGGTCGGGTGCTCATCAGCCTCGCCCAGCCCATCGGCCCCGGCTGAGTCGGAAGCCGCGGAGTCGGCCGAGCCGACGCCACTCTCGCTGGCGGACCTGGCGCACGCGGTGGTCCAGATCCTCTTGATCGTGGACGAGAACGTGATCGGGACCGGCTCCGGCACGATCATCGACCCCAGCGGACTGATCCTGACCAACGCGCACGTGGCCACGCCCAGTGACATCGAGCTGACCGGGCTGCAGGTCGCGCTGACCGGCGACACGGACCGGCCGGCCGCCCCGACCTACACCGCGGAGGTGCTGGCCGCCGACATCGTGCTCGACCTGGCCATCATTCGCATCGACGGAACGCTTGACGGCAGCGCCATCCCGGACGCCTTCCCGTTCGTGAAGCTGGGCGACTCCGAGGGCCTGGAGATCGGCGACGACCTCTCGATCTTCGGCTACCCGGGCATCGGCGGCAACACCATCACCTTCACCAGCGGTGAGGTGAGCGGCTTCACCGGCGACGCGGTGTTGGGTGACCGAGCCTGGATCAAGACCGATGCCACGATCGCCGGCGGCAACAGCGGGGGACTGGCCGCGAATGCCGACGGGGAGATCGTCGGTGTTCCGACACGTGGTGGCACGACCAGCAACATCGTCGACTGCCGCGTGATCGTGGATACGAACCGCGACGGCGTGATCGACGACGAGGACACCTGTGTCCCGATGGGCGGCTTCATCAACGGCCTGCGGCCGATCGCCCTGGCAACAGACATGATCAACTCCGTGCTGAACGGGGTCGCCTACGAGCCAATAGGTGGCCTGCCCGAGCCGGGTGCCAGCACCGAGCCGGGCGACAGCTTTGAGCCGCAGCCGAGCTTCGACACGACCAACGTGGAGTGGAGCGCCATCATCTTCACCTCCGATGTGACCGAGAGCGACGAGGCGGTCGACGACATCGCCTGGCTCCCCACCGGCGCGGTCAAGGTCTGCGCGGTGTGGACCTTCGAGGGGATGGAGGCGGGCATGATCTGGGAGGCGATCTGGTCCGTCAACGGCGAGGTGAACGAGGACTTCAGCTTCCTCCAGCAGGTCTGGGCGCTCGACCCCGCCGGCTCGTTCTGGGTCTGCGCCACGAACGATGACGGCCTCGAGCCGGGGATCTACGACCTGGGGCTCAGCATCGAGGGCAACTTCGAGCGCGGTGGGTTCGTGGCCATCGGCGATGACCTGGCTCCGGTCAGCTTTGAGCTGATCAACAGCAGCGAGCTGACCATCTGCTACCTCTTCGTCTCGCCCTCGCTGGCGGGGACCTGGGGTCCGGATCGGCTCGGGGTGGAGGACACCCTGGCGCCGGGTGAGACGGTGACGTTCGAGGTGCCCGCCGGTGAGTACGACCTGATGGGCCAGGACTGCGAGCAGGAGATCATCCTGGATGAGACCAAGGTGGACATCACGACCGATACGAGCCTGACGTACCCGTAGGCGCTCGGGGCCCGGCTGGCCGCGCCAGCCATGTGCGCTGGGCGCACACAACGGCCAAGTTCACGGTCAGCGAGCGCCCGCCGAGGGTCTCTTGAGCGTGATTCGTGCTCGCGATTGGGCGATTCTGGCTGAATTCAGCCGTTTCCGGCTCCAACTTGGCCGTTATGTGCGCTGGGCGCACATCCGCAACCCTAACCGCGAGCTGAACGGCGGGAACCCACCTTCTGATAGCAGATGTGATATCAGAGCGTGGTACACTCCCCGCATGAAGGCATCGTCCATGCTCCGTTCGGCTCGCCGACGCGCGGGCATGACCCAGCGCCAACTGGCCGATCGCGCCGGCGTTCCCCAGGCGACGGTGGGCCGCATCGAGGCGGGGCAGATCACCCCGCGGGTCGACACGCTGGAGAACCTGCTGCGCGCCACCGGCCAGGAGCTCAGCATTGAGCCGCGTCCGGGCATCGGGATCGACCGCAGCCAGATCCGTGAGCTGCTGCGGCTGACCCCCCGGCAGCGCCTGGAGCTGGCGGGTCATGATGCGGCGGGCATGGGCCGGCTCATGGCGCGTGGCGTTCGCCCATGACGGGGCCAGCCCCATTCGACCCGCTCCATCTGATCGAGAGCCTCGACCGGCATGGCGTCAACTTCGTGGTCATCGGCGCATTGGCCGGTCGTCTGCTGGGATCGCCGACCATGACCCGCGACCTGGACATCTGCTACGCCCGGGACGCCGCCAACCTGCGCGCTCTCGCCGCCGCGCTCGCTGACCTGCATGCGGAGCTTCGCGGCGCGGAGCCCGGACTCCCATTCCGCGCCGACGCACGGACCCTGCGAGCCGGTGACTCCTTCACCTTCCAGACCGATGCGGGCGACCTGGACATCCTCGGCACACCGGCAGGCACCGATGGCTACGCCGATCTGGCACGTACGGCGAACCGCACCGACCTCGGCGGGATCGAGGTGCTGGTCGCCTCGATCGACGACCTGATCCGCATGAAGCGCGCCGCCGGGCGGCCCAAGGACCTCATCGAGGTGGAGGTGCTTGGCGCGCTCCGCGACGAGCTGGACGCGGCGGCCGTCGAGGGCTAGCCGAAGAACTCGTTGGTTCGGCTTCGATGGGATGGGGCGCCCGTGTCAGGCGCCGGGTGGCCGGAAGGCGGGGGACATCTTGGAGGCTGCGTCCATGTCTTCCGCCGTCATGAGTGGGACGGTTCGCACGTGCGATGATCCCGAGCTGGAGATCTTCAGGCTGGCGGCAGTGACGGCGGCGTGGCTGGGCATTTCGACGATTGCGTAGAAGTCATCCTTGCCGAACCCCCAATGGAGCGACTCCAGCTTGCCGCCCACCGACTCCACGGCTTGCCGTGCCGCCGCGAGCCGGCCTGTGCCGCCCTCCGTGAGCAGACCTGCGGCTCCCTCCGCGGTGTAGCGGCCGATAACCAGGTACTTGGCCATGGATCACCTCTGAACCGAATTGGGGGCTGGTCGCTGTCGCCAGCTTGCCGCGCTAGCGTACAGGCAGGCG
>CAZDAV010000085.1:0-5208 GCA_964503725.1 uncultured Steroidobacteraceae bacterium | reverse complement strand
CCCGTTCACGCCTTGCGCCGGCGCCAGCGTGGCTACAACCAGGCCGAGCTGCTCTCCGTGGAGCTGGCCAGGCTCACCGGCCTGCCGATCGCCGACGTGCTGGTCCGACACCGCCCCACCACGCGCCAGCACGGCCTGGGCCGCGCGGCCCGCCTGCACAACCTGCGTGGGGCGCTTGGCATCCGCGACGGAGCGCGTCCGCCGCCGGTCGTGATCGTGGTCGATGACATCCTGACCACATCCGCCACCCTGGAAGCCTGCGCCGAGACGCTGCGCGAGCACGGCACGAGCCGCGTCCTCGGCTTCGCGATCGCCCGGGAGGTGTGAGCCGTGAGGATCGGCCCAACGGTGCTACCGTAGCCCTCACCACCGAGGGGATCGGGCCATGAAGACGACCGTCAACGCGCGGAACGTTGAGATGAGCGACCAGCTGCGAGAGCAGATCGATCGCAAGCTTCAACGTCTCGACCGAATCGCCCATCCCAATGCGGAGGCCAGCGTCGAGCTGATCGCCAACGCGTCGCGCGTGGCCGACGCCGCCAACCACGCGGAGGTAACGCTCGTCAGCAACGGCAGCGTGCTGCGCTCCACGTCGTCCGGGCCGACGCTCATCGCGGCGCTCGATCGGCTCATCGACAAGCTCGAGCGCCAGGTGATCCGCGCAAGGGAACGGCCGCGCAGCGTGCGCGAGCGGCAGGCCGACGGCGCGCACGCCGTATTCAGCGGTGGTGGGCCACTGCCGCCCGCCTCGGAGCTGACGCCGGATCTGGGCGGCGCCCCTCGCGTCGTCAAGGTCAAGCGATTCGACATGGTGCCGATGTTCGAGGAGGACGCGATCGGGCGCATGGAAGAGCTGGGCCACGCGTTCTTCGTCTTCCTGAACGCCGAGGGTGGCAGCGTCTGCGTGGTGTACCGGCGGTCCGACGGCGGCTATGGGCTGATCGAGCCGGTCATCGACACGGCGTTGCGGCGCTGAGCGCCCGGGGCGCGCCTAGCCGAGCACCTGCGGCAGCACGAGCAGCGCCGCTACGATCGCGATCAGCGACACGAAGAAGACCAGCAGTGCCACCGTCAAGAGGTCCCCGCCCCGAGGCTCGCCGTCCATGGCCGGCACCGTAGCACGCCACGAGCCACGACGCCGGCTGACCTGGCCCGCTGGCGCGCCGCGGGTTGGCATCCACCTCGGCGTGGGGCACGGGCTGATGAAGGCCGCCCGACGCGCACGACAGATCGGCGCGACGGCCCTGCAGATCTTCAGCGACAACCCGACGGCCTGGCGTCGGCGTTCGGAGCCACCCGACGACGCGCCACGATTCGTCGAGTTCTGCGCGGACCATGGGATCGCGCCGGTCGCCATCCATGCCAGCTACCTGATCAACCTGGCCGGGTCGGCGGAACCCTTCGCCAGCCAGTCGGTCGCCGGACTGCAGCATGAGATGCAGCGAGCCCCCGCCTATGGGGCCACGCTGGTGAATGCGCACATCGGCTCCCACCGGGGCGACGGCGCCGAGGCGGGGTTGCGCCGCCTCGCTGGCGCGCTCACCAGCATTCTCGGCGAGACGCCCGCGGGTGTCCGCCTGGTGCTCGAGAACTCGGCTGGGGGCGGCGACACGGTCGGCGCGCGTATCGAGGAGTTGGCTGCCATCCTGGACGCGGTTGGGGAGGCAGCTGGCCAGCTGGCCTTCTGCCTGGATACGGCACACCTGTGGGGCGCCGGCTATGACATCTCGAGCCGGGAGGGTGCGTCGGCTGTCCTGGACCGATTCAAGGAGCTGATCGGGCTCGACCGACTGGCCCTGGTGCATCTCAACGACTCCAAGTCAGAGCTCGGCTCGCGTTCGGATCGGCACGAGCACCTGGGGGCGGGGAAGATCGGCCCTGAGGGCCTGGCAGCCTTCCTGCGGGATCCGCGTCTGCCGGGGCAGACGACGATCGTGATGGAGACGCCGGGGGTCGACGAGGGCTACGACGCGGTCAATATGCGTCGCGGCTGGCTGCTGCACGGAGGAGCGGCTTCGCTGCCGATCCTGCCGGCGAAGGCCCTGCGCCTGACGCGGGGCGGGACACGGGCGGCCATGCCGCCGGGACGGGTATCGGTCAGGCGCCGCGGCTGAGGCGTCCCTCGGGCGTATCGGATCCGTTGGCCCCGTTGCCGTTGGCCTCGCGGACTCGCCGGCTGCGGAGTGCGACGTAGATCTGCATCAGCTCTCGGACATCGGCCTCGTTGAGCACGTCGTCGCCGCGCAGGGCGTACTCGACGCGGGCGGTCGGCAGCAACTGCCGCGACGAGAGGCTGGCGAAGTAGCCCGGGCCGTCGGCATGATCACGGATCTCGCGGAGGCCGCTCGCGAGCTTGGTGGCGGTGCCCAGCGAGGGCATCCGGTCGCCCTTGATCAGCCGGGAGATGGTCGAGTGATCCACCCCGGAGTGGAGGGCCAGCTGCCGCTGGCTCATCTTCTTTTCCTTGAGCTGGCCGCGAAGCCAGCTGTTGAACGACCGCGGGGGCTGAAGCGTCATGCGGCTTTGTCCGTGCGCTGCTGCCCACCGATCAGCTGCGTCGGTGGTGCATGCGAGCAACCGCAGGATCGCAGCGCCCGCCATCGTGCTCAATGGGACAAAGGTACCAATCCCGTCACACCCCCGGATTCGTGCTCAGGACAGCCCGCCTGCCCCCGCCATCTGCGCTCCGCCGCCACCGGATCCGTGCGCCCGCCGAATCTTGGACGAGAAGGCGTACAGGATCCCGCCCAGGATGATGACGGTCACGATGCTCAGGGCGCGGTCAGTGAGCGCGACGGCCACTGCCGTCTCCGGGCTGACCCCGTACAGCGAGAGCAGCCCCACGATGCCGGCCTCGACGAATCCGACCCCCGCCGGCGTCAGCGGGATCGCCGTCAACAGCGACGCCGCCAGGGTCACGAAGATCGCCGCGCTGATGCCCAGGTTGGCGCCGGGCAGGTCAAGGGCGCGGATCACGAAGAAGAGGCGCAGCGCCTCCAGCAGCCAGATGCCGACGGTGACGGCGCCGATGACCGGCAGGCTCCGAACGGTGAGTGCCCCCGTGCTTCCTTCGTGGAAGCGCACGTACAGGTCGGCGATCCGGCTCGGCAACCAGCGGGTCAGGTGGCCGCCCAGGTAGCGCAGCGAGATCACCAGCACGACCAGCGCAGCCGCCACCACGAAGCCCGCCAGGAAGAGGGCGTCGATCTCCGGTCGTGAGCGGCCGCGGAAGCTCCAGAAGCCCGCCGCCAGGGCAAGCCCGAAGATCACGATGATGTCGGCGATGCGCTCGATGAAGATGGTGCCGATCGTGCGCGAGATCGAGCCGCCGTAGTTGCCCTTCAGCAGGTAGGCCCGATACAGGTCGCCGAGCTTGGCCGGCACGAGGCAGTTCACGAACCACGACAGGAAGAGGATCTCGGTGGCGTCGCGCAGGCGAAGGCGGGTGCCGACGCGGCCGAGGATGAATCTCCAGCGGAACCCGCGCAGCGGGAACGTGGCGTAGTAGGCCAGCAGCCCAACGAGCAGGAGGAGCGGATCGGCGCCGGTGATCTGGCCCCAGGTCCGGGCAAAGTCGATGTTCAGCACGAAGCGGAAGAGAAGGAAGAGGATCGCGACCCCGAAGACGATCGAGCCGATGGTCCGCAGGTTCAGGAAGCGACGCGCCAGGCTGACCTCGCGCTCCGGGATTCCCTCATCTGGCGGGGCGTCCAGGAACTCGCCCGGCTCGTAGACGGAATGGCCGTGCTGGTGCGGCGGCGGGTGCGGCGGCTCGTCGGTCACGAGCGGCGGAGGCGGCGGCGAACTGCCTTGGACCAGACGGCCCAGCGGGTGGTCAGGTGGATCAGCTTCGTCGATCGACTGCCATGCCACTCGTTCTCACGCAGCGCCACGCGCAGCTCATCGGCCGTCGAGAAGGCTGGGAGGGCATTAAAGCTCATCGCCACCTCGACCCCGGAGTGCGAGTCCGAGCAGGCGATCCCCGGGATGCCGTACCGCTCTGCAAGCTCGGCTGCACGCTCGTTGTGGCGCGAGAATGTGACCCGGCTGTTGAAGACCTCAATGGCGTCGATCTTGCCGGCGTCGGCGAGACGCAGGAGCGCGTCCTCGCGGATGTGCGACCGCCGGAACGGATCGAACGGGTGCGGGATCGAGACGAGGCCTCCCTGCGCGTGGATCTCGTCGGCGGTCTCGTCGGCCGACAGCCCGCGGGGGATGGTGCGGGCCAGGAAGATCCCGATGATCTCGCCATCGGCGCTCGAGACCTCCTCCCCCAGGATCACGTGCAACCGCTCCTCGGCCTCGAGCGCCGTCACGCGGTCGCGGACCGCGATCGCGCCCTCCACGTTGTTGTGGTTGGTGATCGCGACGTGCGTGAGGCCGCGCTCAAGGGCCAGCCGGATGAAGCGGTCCTCGCTCAGCAGCGAGTCCCGACTGGCCCGCGTGTGGACGTGGAAATCGGCGAAGGCAAGGGCCCGCTGGCCGGTTGCCTCAGTGGCGCGCACCTCGCGCGCGTCGCGGGCAGCCGCCGCTGCGATCGGCACCGTGGCGGTCATGAGCCCCGCACCAGGCTCTTGCGGAACGTCTCGAAGTGCTCCAGGGCAAGCCCGGTGCCGACGGCGACCGAGTTCAGCGCATTCTCGGCCACGTGGCACGGGATGCCGGTCACCTGGGTCAGCAATGCGTCCAGGTTGCGCAGCAGGGAGCCGCCACCGGTCATCACCATCCCCTTGTCGATGATGTCGCTCGACAGCTCCGGAGGCGTCTGCTCGAGCACGTAGCGGACCGCGGTGATGATCTGCGCCATGGGTGCCTCGATCGCCTCGGTGATCTCGGTCGAGGTGATCGGGATCGTCCGCGGCAGGCCGGCGATCATGTCGCGGCCCTTGACCTCCATCTGCATCGGCTCATCCAGCGGCAGGGCCGAGCCGATGCCGATCTTTACCTCTTCGGCGGTCCGCTCCCCGATCATGAGGTTGTACTTTCTCCGGATGTAGTTGGCGATCGCCTCGTCCATCTTGTTTCCGCCCACGCGCAGCGAGTCGGCGACCACGATGCCGCCCAGCGCGATCACGGCGATCTCGGTCGTGCCCCCGCCGATGTCGACGATCATGTTCCCCGAGGGACCGGAGATCGGCACGTTCGCCCCGATCGCCGCCGCCAGCGGCTCCTCGATCAGGTACGCATCCCGGGCGCCCGCCTTCAGGG
>CAZDAV010000084.1:0-5308 GCA_964503725.1 uncultured Steroidobacteraceae bacterium | reverse complement strand
CCCGCCTCGAGCCGCTCCAGGGCACGGGTCACGCGGCGCGGGTTGCGCAGGTCGACCCGGGCGGCGGCCTCGGGATCGGCGCGCGCCAGGCGCTCGGCGAGGGCCGCGACCCCGACCGTATCGAGGTCGGCCGTGAGCCGCGCCCGGTGAGCCGGATCGGGTGGCGCGACGTCGAGCGCGTAGCCATCGACGAGCGCAGACACGTACAGCCCACTGCCTCCCACCACCACCGGCAGGCGGGCACGAGCTGCCACCCCAGGGATCGTGCGCCGGGCCGCGGCGACCCAGTCCGCCACGCTGAAGGGCTCATCCGGTGCCACCAGGTCGAGCAGGTGATGCGGCACGGCCGCCCGGGCCGCCAGGTCTGGCGTGGCGGTGCCGATGTCCATGCCCCGATAGACCTGGCGCGAATCGGCGACCAGGATCTCGATCGGCAGCCGTCCGGCGAGCGCCAGCGCCAGCTCGGTCTTGCCCGAGCCGGTCGGACCAACGATGGCAGCGATCGGGCTCGGCGACGCCATCGGTCAGTCGGTCAGATCTCGATCAGGCGCTGGACCTGCGTGATCGAGTGCGCCAGCCCGCTCTGCCGATCGGCTTCGATGACCACCGCGTTGAAGCTGACCGGCCCCTCTGCCACGGCGAAGCGCGTGGGCAGGTGAGTCAGAAAGCGCGGCAGGACCGTCTCGAGCGAAAAGCCGATGACAGAGTCGCGCGGCCCGGTCATGCCGACGTCGCTGATGTACGCGGTTCCCTTGGGGAGGAGCCGCGCGTCGGCGGTGGGGACATGGGTATGGGTTCCCACCACCGCTGTCACCCGACCGTCGAGGTACCAGCCCATGGCATTCTTCTCGCTCGTGATCTCGCAGTGAAAGTCGACGATGCGCAGCGCCGGAAGGGGCTCGGCCGCGCCGTCGAGGAGGCTATCCATGGCGGTGAACGGCGAGTCCAGCTGGTTCATGAAGACGCGGCCCATGACGTTGACCACCGCCACCCGGTCGCCGTCGGCCAGGGTGTGGAGCAGCCATCCCCGTCCGGGGGCGTCATCGGGGTAGTTGAGCGGTCGCAGCACCGGCCGCCCGCTGTCGAGGTAGTCGTAGATCTCGCGCTTGTCCCAGATGTGGTTGCCGCTGGTGATGACATCAACGCCGTTTTCGAAGAGCTCCTCGGCCAGGCTGGCGGTCAGGCCGGCGCCGGCGGCCAGGTTCTCACCGTTGCCGATGACCATGTCGAGATCCAGCTCGGCGCGCAGCTCCCGCAGGTTCTGCACGAGGGCCAGACGTCCCGGCTTGCCGATGATGTCCCCGATGACCATGCACCGCAGCCGGGCGGCGCGGTCGCTCATCTGGCGTAGTCGACTGCGCGGGTCTCGCGGATCACGGTCACCTTGATCTGTCCCGGGTACTGCAGCTGCTCCTCGATCTTCTTGACCACGTCGCGCGCCAGCCGGCTGGACGCCACGTCGTCCATGTCCTCGGGGCGAACCAGGATGCGGATCTCGCGCCCCGCCTGGATGGCGTAGCAGCGCTCGACGCCAGGGAAGCTCAATGCGATCTGCTGCAGGTCGTCGAGACGCTTGACGTAGTTGTCCAGCGACTCGCCGCGGGCGCCGGGTCGCGACGCGCTGATGGCGTCGGCGATCTGCACCACCGTCGCCTCGATCGACTCCTGCTCAACCTCCTGGTGGTGGGCGGCGATGCAGTTGCAGACCACCGCATTGACCCCATATCGCTTGGCGACGTCGCCGCCGATGATGGCGTGCGGCCCGTCGACCTCGTGATCGATCGCCTTGCCGATGTCGTGCAGCAGGCCGCCCTTCTTCGACTCCGGAATGTTCGCGCCGATCTCGGCGGCGAGCATGCCCGCCAGGCGCCCGGTCTCGACGCAGTGGTTCAGCACGTTCTGGCCGTAGCTGGTGCGATATTTGAGCCTGCCCAGCAGCTTGATGAGCTCGGGGTGGAGGCCGGGAACCCCGGCGTCATACGCAGCCTGCTCTCCCGCCTGGCGCATGACCACCTCGATCTCGGCGCGGCATTTGACAACCATCTCCTCGATCCGGCCGGGGTGGATGCGACCATCGCTGATCAGCTTGGTCAGCGCCATGCGAGCCACTTCGCGACGGACCGGGTCGAAGCCCGACAGGACGACCGCCTCGGGCGTGTCGTCGATGATCAGGTCGACGCCGGTCGCCTGTTCCAGGGCCCGGATGTTGCGACCCTCGCGGCCGATGATGCGGCCTTTCATCTCCTCGCTGGGGAGTGGCACCACCGTGACCGTCGCCTCCGAGGTGTGGTCGGCCGCAATGCGCTGCATGACGGTGGTGAGGACGCGGCGCGCCTTGTCCTCGCCGTCCTCGACCGCGCGCCGCTCGATCTCGCGCACCTTCTGGTGCGCCTCCGCCTCGGCCTCGTCGACGATCTGCTGGATGAGGCTCTGGCGCGCCTCGGCGGCGGTCAGGCCGCTGACCCGCTCGAGCTCGAGCAGCTGGCGCTGTTGCAGCTCCGCCAGACGTGCCTTCTCGGCGTCGACCTCGCGCTGGCGCTCCTCGAAGCCGGTCTCGCGCCGCTCGAGCGACTCGACCTTGCGGTCCAGGCCCTCTGCCCGATCGAGGAGCAGTCGCTCCTGTCGCTGGAGGTCCGCGCGCTTCTCGCGCGCCTCCTCTTCGGCCGCGCGCTGCGCCTTCAGGGCGTCGTCCTTCCCCTCGAGGACGATCTCCTTCTGCTTGGCCCGCGCCTCGGCCATCAGGCGCTCGGCGTAGCCCTCCGCGTGCTTGACAGTGCTCGCAGCCAGGAAGCGGCGCACGAGGTATCCGATGGCGATCCCCGCGATCAGGGCGGCGGCGGCCGCCACGACGACAATGAAGTCAGGCATCGGCTCCTCCGTTGGTTGGAGCCCCTATGGGCGATGTCGCGTCGCATTGCGACGCGGGTTCGTGGTCGTTTCGTTCGGCTGCCCGGCCAGACGTTGGCTCCGCGGACGCGCCGTTCGGGGAGTGTACTGCAACTGGCCGTGGCTCACCCCAGCCGGGTCAGCCGGCCGCGATGCGCCCCAGCAGCCCCACCATGTCGAGGTCGAACGGCAGGAAGTCCTGGAACATGATCCGCTGCGCCCCGGCAGCCGCCAGGCGTTCGATGTGCTCGTGTGCCTGGTCCGGCGTGCCCATGATCCAGCGTCCCTCACGCTCGGCGAGCCACGCGTCGGCATCCTCGCGATCACCGAGAAGCTCTGCCTGCTGGCGCACCCGGTCGCGCAGCTCCGCCTCGGTCTCGGCCACCAGCACCCCCACCATCGCGGAGCGCACGAGCGTGTCGGGATCGCGCCCGAGCTTGGCGCAGGCATCGGCCATGCGGCCGTATGCCTCGAGCAGCCGATCTGGCGTCGCTGATGTGCGGTTGAACTCGTCGGCCCAGGTCGCAACCAGGCGGGCCAGGCGCCGGCGCCCATCGCCGCCCAGGATCAGGTGCGGATGCCGCCGGCCGGAGGATGTCGGCCGCGGGCGAAGGTGTGCATCTCGGACCTGCCAGTGCGTTCCGGCGTAGCTCCATCCATCGGGCTCGGTCCACAGCCCATGGACGATGGCCACGGCCTCCTCCAGCCGGTCATATCGCTCGACCAGGGGCGGGAACGGGATCCCCAGCTCCAAGTGCTCCTGCTCGTTCCAGCCGGCGCCCATCCCGACCTCCACCCGCCCGCCGCTCATCTCATCGACGGTGGCCACGACCTTGGCGAAGCTGCCCGGAATGCGGAACGTGACCGGCGACACGAGCGACCCGATCCGGATAGTGGTCGTATCGCGAGCCAGGCCGGCGAGCGTGGCCCACGCATCGGTCGTCGGTCCATCCGGCGGGCCGGCAAAGGAGCCATAGTGGTCCGAGCGGAAGAACGCCTCGAACCCGGCCGACTCTGCCGCCCGCGCGAGTGCCAGGACGTCGGCGTAGGTGAGCCCCTGCTGGGGCTCGGTCATCAGCGCGTAGCGCATCCTCACTGCCGTCATGTGGGACACGGTAGCGCGGCCGTTCGCTCCCCGCTCAGGGCGGCGACTCGAGCCGGCGGATCGCGGCGCGAGCCGCCTCGGGGTCGAAGCCGCGACGAACGAGGTACATGCCCAGGCGCCGCCTGCCCTTGGCGTCGTCGGGAACGGGCCGTCCTCGCAGGTGGCGGTCGAGGGCCGCGTCGGCGCGCTCGTCCTCGGTGCCCGGCAATCTCTCGGCGTCGAGCGACGGCTCGGCCAGCTCAGCCCCTCGCAGCTCCTCGAGCACCTCGCGCGGCACGCCGTGCTGGCGCAGCTCCGCCTCGACCATGCGATGCCCTCGCGGCGCGTGGCGGTCGCGTTGCTCCGCCCACCAGCGCGCGAAGGCGACGTCGTCGACGTGACCAAGCCGCGCGAGCCGATCCAGGGTTGCCTCGATCACGTCGTCCGCCGTGCCCGCTCGGCGCAAGCGCAGCTGCAGCTCACGTCGTGTGCGCGGCCGCGGGGCGAGGAATCGGACGGCCATCTCCATCGCGACCTCGGCGTCGGGCGCGGGGCGCTCGGCGGTGTTGGGGGTGTTTCGCCGGCGGCGCCCTGCCACGGTTGCGGGAGTGCTCCCCTACTCCGCCTCGGGGATCCCCTCGACTCCGACTTCGATCGATGCGACCTTGCCGCGGATCTCGGCCTCGATGCGATCGGTCAGCTCGGGGTGAGCCTTCATGAAGTCGCGCGAGTTCTCTCGCCCCTGGCCGAGGCGCGTCTCCCCGTAGTTGAACCACGCGCCGGTCTTGGACAGGATGCCGGCGGCGATGCCCACGTCCAGCAGGCCGCCCTCGCGGCTGATCCCCTCGTTGTACATGATGTCGAACTCGGCCAGCCGGAACGGGCTGGCGACCTTGTTCTTGACCACCTTGACGCGGGTCCGGGATCCGATCGCTTCGGTCCCGTTCTTGAGCGTCTCGATGCGACGGATGTCGAGGCGGACCGAGCAGTAGAACTTGAGGGCGCGGCCACCGGGCGTCGTCTCCGGGTTGCCGAACATGACGCCGATCTTTTCGCGCAGCTGGTTCGTGAAGATGAGGGCGGTGTTGCTGCGGTTGATCGCCCCGGCCAGCTTGCGCAGCGCCTGGCTCATCAGCCGCGCCTGCAGCCCCATGAAGCTGTCCCCCATCTCGCCCTCGATCTCGGCGCGGGGGACGAGCGCAGCGACCGAGTCGATGATGACCACGTCGACGCCGTTGCTGCGGATCAGGGTCTCCGCGATCTCGAGTGCCTGCTCGCCGGTGTCCGGCTGGGAGACGAGCAGCTCGTCGACGTTCAGCCCCACGTTCTTGGCGTAGG
>CAZDAV010000083.1:0-5320 GCA_964503725.1 uncultured Steroidobacteraceae bacterium | reverse complement strand
CGCGGCCGGAAGCCCGCCCCCGACGAGTCGCTGCCCGGTCGCGCCCGGGGCTGAGAAGAGCCGATGGAGGCGAGCACCGCGCCAGCGATCGATGAACGCCCGGAGCCGGCGCCCACCGGCACGAAGTACGACGACCCGTCGTTCGCCGAGCGGTATGCCAGCTACTGGGAACCGGTCCTGGCACCGGCCGGGCGCCGGCTGCTCGACGCACTCGAGCAGGACGGTCGGCTGTCCGACCAGGCACCGGCGCCCTCCGAGAACCTGACGCTCCTCGACGTTGGGACCGGGACGGGCCTGCTGGCCCTCGATGCCGTGCAGCGGTGGCCCGGCGCGCGCGTCATCGGCGTCGATCCTTCGGGCGCGATGGTGTCGGTGGCCCGGCGGCGGGCCACCGGGATCGCGAACGCCGACGGCCGCCTCGAGCTATACGAGGCACCGGCCGATCGGCTCCCGTTCGCTGACCAGGCAGTTGATCTCGTCGTCTCGTCGTTCGTCTTCCAGCTCGTGCCGGACCGGCTCGCGGCCCTGCGCGAGACATATCGGATCCTGAGGCCCGGCGGGCTCCTCGGCTACGTGACCTGGATCAAGACCGTCGAGTTGTTCACGCCTCGAGCAATCGTCGACGAGGAGCTCGGGGTGCAGGCTGGAAACGGCTGGAGTGGATCGACCTCGGTCGCCGGCGACGTCGCCTCGCCAGGCGCTGCGGCCAGCCAGCTGCGTCGGGCCGGTTTCCGGATGGTGCGAGCCTGGCAGGAGGAGCTGGCCCGCCAGTGGACACCCGCCGAGTACCTCGAATACATCGAGGCCTGCCGCGACACCGCTGCATTCGCCAGCCTCGACGACGAAGCACGAAGCACGCTTCTTGATCGGGTCCGTCGCCGGCTCGCCGCCCTTGGCCCGGCCGACTTCCGCTGGGCGGCCCCGATCTCCTTCGCCATCGGCCAACGGCCAGCCTGAGGACTCGAGTCGGCTGGGGAATAGGCGGGCGCTTCCGGTCGTCCTTTCCCCCAGAAGCAACTGCAGTGGTACGCACGAAATGACCGAGCTCAGCACGCTGCCCGTCGACGTCGAGTCGCTCCGCGCGGCGATTCGCGCCGAATACGCCGCCGTGGCGGAGCACCCCGAGCAGGGGTTCCATTTCCATACGGGCGCCCGGCTTGCAGCGATCCTGCGCTATCCCGAGAAGTGGATCGCCGCTCTGCCGCCGAGTGCGGTCGAGTCGATGGCCGGTACCGGCAACCCGTTCGCGCTCGGCGAGCTTCAACCCGGCGAGCGGGTCGTGGACTGTGGGTCCGGGGCAGGCGCCGACAGCCTGATCGCGGCGAGGGTCGTCGGGCCGAGCGGCTGGGTGATCGGCGTCGACATGACGCCGGAGATGCTCGCCAAAGCCCGCCGGAACGCCGAGGTCGCGGGCCTGCGCAACGTCGAGTTCCGGGAGGGAGTCCTCGAGGCACTCCCAGCCCCAGACGACTGGGCCGACGTGGTCATCTCGAACGGCGTTCTCAACCTCGTGCCCGACAAGACGATCGCGCTGGCCGAGATCTTCCGGGTCCTGCGCCCGGGCGGCCGAATCCAGCTCGCCGACATCGTCCTGGACAGGCCCGTTCCGGGTGGCTCGAAGTCCGACGTGAGCCTGTGGACCGGTTGCATTGCCGGCGGTCTCCTCGACCACGAGCTCGTATCGCTCGTGGAAGGAGCGGGATTCCGCGACGTCGATGTCCGCCGAGGCGCGGACGTCTTCGGCGGCGCTCCGCAGCACTCCAACGCGGCCGCCTTCGGGACAGTGGGCGCCGGGATCACCGGCCGCAAGCCATGAGTTTCACTAGCGGCGCACACGGGTCAGCCCAGAGTGAAGGAGACCAACTGTGACTGACGTCACCGCCACCCCTGACCTCGCAGCGATCAAGCACCGCCAGCAAGCGACGTGGGCGAGCGGCGACTACCACATGATCGGAACCCAGATCCTGATCGTCTCGGAGCTGCTCATCGAGGCGCTCGACCTGCGCTCCACCGAACGCGTTCTCGACGTTGCCACCGGCAGCGGCAACGCCGCGCTTGCGGCAGCCCGACGCGGCTGCGCCGTCGTCGGCCTCGACTATGTGCCGGCGCTCCTCGCGCAGGCCCGGTTGCGGGCCGAGGCCGAGGGCCTCGAGGCCGAGTTCGTCGAGGGCGATGCCGAGGCGCTCCCGTTCGAGGACGCCAGCTTCGATATCGTCAGCTCCGTCTTCGGCGCGATGTTCGCTCCGGACCAGGAGCAGACGGCGCGCGAACTCGCCCGCGTCTGTCGAGCCGGCGGTCGGATCGGCCTCGTGGCGCACACGCCCGAGGGCTTCATCGGCCAGCTCTTCAAGACGAACGCAAAGCACGTCCCGCCGCCGCTCGGACTGCGCTCGCCGGTTCTGTGGGGCACGGAGGAGCGGCTGCGTGAGCTCTTTGGCGGCGCCATCGCCGAGCTTCGTGCCGAGAAGCGACACTACGTCTTCCGCTACCGCTCGCCGGAGGCCTACCTCGACTACTGGCGGCGCTTCTACGGGCCGACGATGAAGAGCTTCGAGGCCGTCGGGGAGGCCGGTCGCCCGGCGCTCGAGACTGACTTGCTCGACCTCGTCGCCCGCTTCAATCGCGCCGACGACGGCAGCATGGTCGTACCCAGCGAGTACCTGGAGACGGTGATCGTCAGGCGGTAGGCGCGCGAGGTGGTGCGGCCGGCACGATCACCGCCCAAACCTGGATCGAGCGGCTCTCGGAGCTTCGGCGTGTCGCGCAGTGCCTGCCGAACGCCCTCGAGGCTGTCCCTGCTGTCGATCATCATCGGGCTGCGCTGGAACCGGCGGTCCAGGCTGTAGTAGCAGAACCGGATGCCGTCAGAGTTCCCGCGTTCATGCCGATTTGCCCGCTGATTCCAACTCACGCCTACCTATGACGGGGATGGTTGTTAGTCCGGCCCCGTCATCTGGCGGGACGCCATCCGGTGCTGCGGCCGCTGGCCGCGAGGTAGTCGGGGGAGCCACCACCCGCATTGGTGCCTGAGCCCTTATCTGAGCCCTTATCGGTCGTGTTCCATACGTCCCATGTCGCCCATACTGCCCAGGGTGTCGCTCGGTGGGACGTATGGCACGGGATACTGCGCATCCGGTATGCGGTACCACACAATATCGGACGCCGCTTTGACCGCGACGTCGTCGTCGAGGCTGGCCACTCACGTCGCCGGAAGAAGAAGCCATCGAGGGCCTACCGTGCCGAGCCGGAGACGATCTACCGCAACATCTTCCTTGTCCGCCTGGTCCATGACGGCCGCTGCTCCGAGTTCACCGAATGCTTCATGAAGGAGCCCGCAGCCGAGGACTAGCGTTGGCCTCGCGGAGGGCCGCCTGGGCGGCCAGCTCTGCCGCATGGATGGCCTCGAGACGTGACCCCAGCTCTCCGAACAGGGCCTCCACACGGTCGTCCGGCAGCGGGAAAGAGCGCGCGTGCCGGTCGTGCATCGCCCAGAGTCGCTCTGCGGCTCGAGCCGACGCCGCGCGTCCGGCATCGCCGGCCATGACCGCATCGTGCAGCTGCGCGGCCGCCTCGAGCGCCTCGAGCCCGTCGGGCAGGTCGTGTGGCATGACCGCGTCGGAGAGATCCTCCCAGAGGTCAGCCGCATCGGCCCAGCGATCGGCGGCTACACGGAGGCGCGACTCGTCCAGCAGGGCGGCGGCGTCGCGCAGGAAGTCGGCGTACAGGCCACGCAGGTGACCGCCGAAGGCGCCGATGCCGCCATCGACCCCCTCCACGACGCCGAGGAGTGCGCTGAACAGGCCGGCGCGGTCGGCAAAGACGCGTGGCCAGGCCTTCGTGTTCCGTCGGTCGGTGACCAGACGCGCCCACTTGCGCCAGGCAGGCAGGCTGAACGAGTCGGACGGCTGCGCAAGGTGCGCCACGCACTGGCCGATCCCCTCGCGCACCGCGGTGCGCAGCCCGGCGGCGTCGAGGCTGGCACCGGGCGCCAGGATGGCAAGCCGGTTCTGGTCGGAGCCGATACGGCCGCGGGCGGCGGCCAGACGTTGGCGCGGCACTGCGAAGGCGGCACGGCCCCGATCATCGACCAGCACCGCGTCGCCGTCCTTCGCCGGCCCGATGAGCACGACCGGGTAGCCCGCCCACCCCGATCTCGACTGCGGCTGACCCCACAGCCCCAGCTCCGCCACGTCGACCCACGCGATCGGCCGCTGGCCGTCCGCGAACGCCTCGTCCATCGCCAACTCCGCGACGCGCGGGCTTCCCGTCTCGCGGAATGAGATCTTCGCCCCGAACCGCTGCGCGATGCGCTCGACCCAGCGGCGCGGGTACTGCCAGTCGATCCGGAATCCAAGCGTCACCACGCGGCGGCGGTGCGCGGCGTCGGCCTTACCACCCTTTGCCGCGGCGAACTCCCACAGGATGTAGCCGGCCCCCAACCCGCCGCCCAAGCCCAGCACCATCGCCTCGCTGAACGGCTGCCCGTCGACGGGCGAGGTGACGCCAAGGTCGGCGAGCACGTTGGCAACCGCCGCGGTGTCAGGATGGAGGCCGCCGCGCAGCAGGTAGCCGTCGACGGCTACCTGGGGCGCTTCACGGGCGACGGCATCAGCTCGTGGGCCGGTCGAGAGGAAGTGCCGGCGCGCAGCGGCATAGTGCTCACCGGTCTTGGCCATGCGCTGACGGATGAGGCGCTTCAGCGCCTTCTGCCTGGTCATCGATTCATCTCCGTTCTCGGGCGCGAGTCCGTGGACCCACGCTCCATCGGCCGCGCCGCACGAGAATCGGTATGACCAGCGGCTCCCGAGGATCTGGCGTTCCCCTTTACCCCCGCGTCGTCGGGCGGCGTGGGCGCCCGATCTGGAGGTCCGGCGCGGGATGCGCCGTGGAAGCAGTGTAGCGCACGCTACGCTTGCACCGATGCGCGCGTGAGCTTGGAATCCGAATCGGACGCATCCGGCGGGGTCCCCGTTCGTGGTTCGGTTCACGACCGATGCAGTCACACGCACCTGTCCCGACGAGAAGATCCCCTGGTCGGCCTCCCAGCTGATCGTGGCAACCGGCGCGGCCCGCGCGGGATCTAACGCGAACGTGGCCCAGGCCGATATGGGATACCGATCCCTGAGCCCTTATCTGAGCCCTTATCTCGGCCGGCCCATGTGTCCCACCGCGGTCAGATTCGCCCACCGGAACCAACTTGGAACGTGTGGGTCGTTGCGCGCAGAATCCGGTATGCGGTACCAATCAGCCATCATTCGTGCTCACCCGGCGCCGTTCTGGGGCCGGCTGAGCCCTTATCTGAGGGGAGCGGGGACAGCCC
>CAZDAV010000082.1:0-5326 GCA_964503725.1 uncultured Steroidobacteraceae bacterium | reverse complement strand
CCATCTACTTGTCCACCCCGCCCATCACCGGGTCGAAGCTGGCCATCACCGCCATGGTGTCGGCGATCAGGCGGCCCGGCATCAGCTTCGGGATCGCCTGGAGGCTTACGAAGCTGGGATCACGCATCCGGAAGCGATATGGGTTCGGCCCGCCGTCGCTGATGGCGTAGACGCTGTACAGGCCGCGGGGCGACTCCACGGCGGCATAGGCCCGGCCCGGCTTGGGACGAATGATGCCCGGCACCTGGGCCTGAACCGGGCCATGCGGCATCTTGTCCACGATCTGGTCGATCAGGTGGATGCTCTGCTTGATCTCGGCGATGCGCTGCATGTAGCGTGCGTACGAATCGCCCCCCGGCTGGGTGATGACGTCGAACTCGAGCTCGGGGTAGATGGAGTAGGGGTGCGCCTTGCGCACATCGAAGGGCACGCCCGAGGCGCGCAGGTTGGGGCCCGATACCCCGAGGCTGATCGCATCCTTGCCGGAGAGAGTCCCCATCCCGATCGTGCGTGAGCGGAAGATCTCGTTGTCGGTGATCACCCGCTCGCTCATCTCGATCGTCTTCGCGACGTTGCTGCGCCAGGTGCCGAGGCGCGAGAAGAATTCGTCGTTGGCGTCGAAGTTGACGCCCCCCACCCGGAAGAAGTTGAACAGCATGCGTTGGCCGCTTATGGCCGAGAGCATGTCGACAATCTCGTCGCGGTTGATGAAGCCATACAGGATCGGGGTCAGGCCACCCATGTCGAGCGACAGGAAGCCCATCATCAGGCCGTGGCTGGAGACGCGGTCCAGCTCAACCACCAGCGCGCGGATGTATTCGGCTCGTTTCGGTGCCTTGATGCCGTACAGCTTCTCGAAGGCGATCGCCGGCGCGTGTTCGTTGTGCATCACTGACAGGTAGTCCATCGGGTCGACGTAGGTCATCACCGTGGTGTAGGTCGCGTTCTCACACAGCTTTTCGATGCCGCGGTGCAGGTAGCCGAGCACCGGGTCGACATCGGTGACAACCTCGCCGCGAACCTTGACGACGAGGCGCATGACGCCGTGGGTGGAGGGATGCTGCGGCCCCATGTTGACCAGCATCTCGCCCTCCTCGAGGGTGTAGACCGTCCGCTCTCGCTCGGTCTGCAGAGGCCGATCCGGCAGGCCGACCGACTCGAAGCCGGCATATTCGCCCGCTGAGCGCTTCGCAGGCGCCAGGCCAGCGGCCGCGCGCAGCCGGGACTCCTCGTCCAGGTCGAGCGGATCGGGGATCTTCAGCTCGCTGGTCACGACTCTCCCTCCGGGTGCGCCACCACGCCGGGAGCCAGCTCCTCAGCCAGGCGCGACAGGTCCCATGTCTCGGGCCGCTCGAGTGGCTTCACGCCGGCCGCCGACGAGTCGGCGGCGTCATCGGGCAGCAGGAAGTCCCGGCGCTGCGGGAAGCTGCGGTAGTCGGGCGACATGTAGATCCGCCGCAGGTCGCGGTTGCCGTCGAAGATGATCCCCATCATGTCGTACATCTCGCGCTCGTGGAACATCGCCCCCTCCCACAGGGGGGTGATGGTCGGGATGTGGGGATCGTCGCGGCCCACCGTGGCGCGGACACGCAGCCAGGCGGGGTGACGGTCGCTGTAGAGGTGGTAGACGACCTCGAAGCGCACGCCCGGGCCGTAGTCGACGGCGGCGGCATCGGCCAGGTAGAAGAAGTCCAGCTCGGGGTCGTCGCGCATGGTCGCGAGCAGGCTCACGTTGCGGCTGCCTTCGATCGTGACCTCGACCGTGTCCTCGTCGGTCCACAGCCCCGCGGCCAGGTCGGGGAAGCGATCGAGCAGGAGCCGGACCAGGGCACCCGCCTTGGCCGGGGCTGTCAGCGCACGTCTCCTTCCCAGTCCTGCCGCTGCACGCCGCGGTCGACGAAGGTCGGCCATTCGCCGCGTCGCTGCTTGACCAGCTCCTGAAGTCGCATCATGCCGTGGATCAGGCCCTCCGGCCGGGGCGGGCAGCCGGGCACGTAGACGTCCACCGGCATCACCCGGTCGACCCCCTGCACCACGCTGTAGCTGCGCTTGAAGCGGCCGCCCGAGGTGGTGCAGGTGCCCATCGCCACGCACCACTTGGGCTCCGGCATCTGCTCCCATAGGCGGACCAGCGGCCCGGCCATCTTGGTCGTCAGGGTGCCGGCCACGATCAGCACGTCGGCCTGGCGCGGCGAGGCTCGGAACGGGAACATCCCGAAGCGGTCGATGTCGTTCTTGCTGGTGGCGGTGCTCATCATTTCGATCGCACAGCAGCTGAGGCCGGAGAGGAGCGGCCAGAGCGAGTTGGCGCGGATCAGGTCGAGCACGATATCGGCGCGGGTGGGGATCACCTCGAGCAGGCCGTGGAAGCCGCCCTGGGGGTGCTCCTCCATGCCGAACTCGCGGATCAGCTCGTCATTGCCGGCCTGGTCGGGCACCACGATCCGCGGCTTGGGCTCCGGGGGAGCGACCAGTGCGGTGCTCGTCGCGGTTGCCGTGCCCACCTCGGGGGGCCCGCCGCCCGCCGCCCGAGTCGGCTTCGCGGTCCGCGTCATCGGCTTCGCTCGGGTGCGCTTCTCTACCGCCACTTCAGGTCACCCTTCTTCCAGGCGTACAGCTCGCCGAAGAGCAGGATCCCCAGGAAGAGGCCGATCAGCACGATCCCCTGCACCTCAACGGCGCGAACGGTGATGGCCCACAGGTAGACGAACACGATCTCCACGTCGAACGCCACGAAGAGCAGCGCGTAGAGGTAGAAGGCCAGGCCGAAGCGCGACCACGTGTCGCCGATGGTGTCGATCCCGCACTCGTACGGCAGCCCCTTCTGGGGGCGTCGCCGGCGGTGCGTGATGAGCCATGAGAAGAGGATCGTGCCAAACACGAAGATCGACGCCGCGATCGCGAATCCGATGACGTAGAGCAGTCCGGTCTGATCCATGCCAGCTCCGTGGTTGCTCGAGCGCAGGACCGATGCGTCCCACGCGGTTTGATGCTCGTTTTCGTGCTGCCTGCGCCGGTGCGCCGGCCGCCTGCGAACAGTCTACCAGCCCGATCTGCCGACGTCGGGATGAGCCGTCAGGCGGGAATCAATGCCCCTGCCAGGCCGCGTCGACCAGGATCCGCAGCCCGTCGCTGACGAGCGCGTGGCCCCCGAGCAGGAACGGGACGCTCGAGGCCGCGGCGGCGGCGGTGAGCTCGGCCAGCCAGGGCGTGCCAACTCGCTCGCCGTCCAGGAAGTCGGACGCGAAGCGATCCTCGGCGGGCGGCCAGGCGACGGCATCCGAGGAGCTGGCGCGCGACGCCATCAGCACCCGGCTGTCCAGGATCACCGCGTCGCCGAGTGAGGCGAGCTCGGCCACCAGGTCGGCCGGCCCGAGCCGCTCCGACCAGTCGGCCAGCATCGATCGGGGGATGGCGTCCCTGGCGGACCGCATCCCACGCTCCTCGATGAAGCAGCGCACGCGGCAGGCGCTCTCCGTCTCGAGGTAGGCCCAGGCGCTCGACGGGATGCGGCCCGCGACCACCAGCTGCGCCTCGCGATCCCGCAGCACGGCGCCGATCTCGGCGAGGCGAGGAAGCTCCAGCCCATTGCCGCCGGGCAGCGTCGTCATCTCCAGGAAGGCGGCCACCAGGCCATCGGGGCGGCGCGTGCCCGGCAACCGCGTGGCGAGGCGCAGCAGGGCCAGGTCGAGCGGCGTGTCGACGTCGAAGCGGGCCCACGGCGCAGCGGAAAGGTCGCGTCCCGCGAAGCCGGCGTCCTCCAGGCAGCGGACCGCCGCATTGTCGGTCGAGCACGAGCCGAGGGCCGCCATCGCGACGTCCAGGTCATGCGGGCCCTCGGCATCGGCACAGACCATGAAGGCGTCGGTCGAGTAGCGGTTGTTGCCGACCACCTCGCCCGGGACCGGGGAGGTGAGCGTCTCCAGCAGGGCGTCGTCGGCGAGGGCCAGCGCCCCCGCCCCGGCATAGCCGATCGTATCGAGCGGCCGCCCCTCGGAGCGCACCCGCGCCAGGACGGATTGGGCCGCGGAGATGAACCAGCGCCCCCAGTGGAAGGACTCGCCGGCTGGCGGCGGCGACGGATGCAGCGGGACGACCACGACCCCCACTGCCGCCAATCGGCGTGACAGCTCGACCGCCAGGCGCACCCGTCCCGCCTCGCCGACTGCGGCATACGAGTCGGGGGGCGGCTGGGCGCCGTGGGCGGCCCTGGGGTCGACCACCAGCATGGCCGGCGCCGGTCGCTCGGCCATCGCTCAGCCGTCGCCGCTGGCGGCGCGCAGCTCGTGCAGCTGTCGCAGATGCATCAGGTCATGCACGCCGGCGAAGAGGAGCCACTCACCGCAGCGGAGGCGGCCGACCAGCGGGTGGTCGAGCGGGCAGGGCTGCGCCTCGTGACCCGCAATGGCCTCGGCCGACATGGCCATCGAGCGGCGGCTCTTGTCGAGCAGGGTCAGCAGCGTCTCGCGGTCGGCATCCGCCCGTCCGGGCACCCCCGGCACGACGCGTGGCGCCTCGGCCGGCCACTCACCGCGCGCAGCCAGGACCGCGGCGTGCACGAGCCAGCGGCGCGCGCCGGTGGTGTGCGCGAAGGCCTGGGCGACGTTCCAGTCCCCCTCGCCACCGGGACCGCGCAACAGCGCCTCCGGCATCGTCGCCAGCACGGCGCCGAGCGCGTCGGCGATGGCGTCCTGCTGCGCCAGCACCCCGGCAGCCGACCCGGGGCCCGCACGGCGGCGGATCTCGCGGCGGAATGCCCTCCCGCTGAGGCGCTCGGCGCCATCGGGTATCGCCCGCCACACGGCGACGACGTCAGGGGCGCGCGGCTCCAGGGCGGCCAGCCAGTCAGGCGCCGCCATCGGTATCGGTCCTAAAGGCGCTCGAAGCGCTCGACCGGCAGCACGAAGACGGTGGCGCCGCCGACCTCCACCTCGACCGGATAGGGCATGTAGAACTCGCCCGGCTCCATGATCGGAGGCATGGGGTTCACGAACTGACGGCGCGAGTGGCAGTTGGCGCTGACGATCTCGAGCACGGCGTCGACCTGGTCATCCTCGACGCCCACCAGGATGGTGGCGTTGCCCTGCTTCAGGAAGCCGCCGGACGACTGGAGCCGCGTCGCCCGGAACTCCTTCTCGAGCAGCGCATCCACCAGGTTGCCGGCGTCCTCGCTGTGCACGATGGCGGTCACGAGCTTCATTGTGCGCGGGCTCCTAGTGGCGGGGCGGAGGAGCTGGTCGGGACCCTGCGGCGATTATGGCGCAGGGGAGTACCCGGGGGCCACCCGCCCGATACCGCGTGGCCTGCACCCGGCCACGCGGCGTCA
>CAZDAV010000081.1:0-5335 GCA_964503725.1 uncultured Steroidobacteraceae bacterium | reverse complement strand
TGGCACCCGCATCGCGGATTCGAGACGGTCACCTACATGATGGACGGCACGTTCGAGCACAGCGACTCGAACGGCGGCGGGGGAGTGATCACCAACGGCGACACGCAGTGGATGACCGCCGGCGCCGGGATCCTGCACATCGAGAAGCCGCCCGAGGCGCTCGTGATCAGCGGCGGGCTGTTCCACGGCATCCAGCTGTGGGTGAACCTGCCCGGGTCGCAGAAGTGGTCGCCACCGCGCTACCAGGACATCCGTGCTCGCGAGGTGAGCCTGCTGGCCTCAGCCGACGGAGCGGCGCTCGTCCGCGTGATCGCCGGCGAGATGGCCGGTTACAGCGGTCCGGGCTCGACCTACACGCCAATGAGCCTGGTCCATGCCACCCTGAGCCCTGGGGCTGAGCTCAGCGTTCCGTGGCGGGCTGACTACAACGCCCTCGTCTACGTGCTGGCTGGCAGCGGCACCGTCGGGATCGAGCGGATTCCGGTGCGGATGGGCCAGCTGGCGGTGTACGGGCCTGGCAGCGCCCTCAGCGTGGCCGCGAATGCCACCCAGGAGAGCCGCAGCCCGAACCTGGATGTCCTGATCCTCGGCGGCCGACCGATCGGCGAGCCGGTCGCGTGGGCCGGACCTTTCGTGATGAACACCCGCGCCGAGCTGGTCCAGGCCTTCGAGGACTACCAGGCCGGCCGACTGGGCACCATTCCCGCCGTGCACGGCGCCCCCACCACGCTCACCGAGTCTCAGCCACCCGATCCGCCCGCCAACGCCGGCTGAGGAGCCGCCAGGTCCGCCGGTTCACGCGATTCGAGCGTAAGGTCACATAACATCTCTTTGCGGAAGCGGAGTGGGAGGCTTGGCGGGCCTACGACGGCGCCACCACGTTTCCGCCGGTGAGAATGAGCGCGATCGGGCCGACCGGCGTGTCCTGGAGCGCGGCAGCCAGCGCGGCGCCGGCACTGGGCTCGATGGCCAGCGGCAATGCGGCTGACATGCGCGCCGTGGCGGCAATGATCGCCGGGTCGTCCACGAGCTGCATCCGGTCCACCACGCGCAGCATCAGGTCCAGCGCCTCGGGAACCGGCACGCGTGCGGCGATCCCGTCGGCGATGGTGTCGGCCCGCTCGGTCTCGATGGCGCGTTTGGCACGCCACGACAGGGTCATCGCCGGCGCGCCGACCGCCTGGACCCCGATCACCTGCGTCTCCGGCGACGCATGGCGCATCCAGACGCCGATGCCGTTCACCAGCGCGGCATTGCCGACCGGCACGTAGACCGCGCTCAACGCCGGCAGGTCGCCGGCGGTCACGGCATCGGTCAGCTCGGTGGCCATCGTGCCGGCCCCGATGGCGATCCACGGGTCGGCGCCATCGATCAAGAGCTCCCAGCGGCTGGACGCCGCCTCCGCAGCGGCCGCCTCTCGGGCAGCATCGAAGTCCTCCCCCACCAGGCGCACATCGGCACCCAGCCGGCGCATGGCGACAACCTTGGCGGCGTTAGCCGTAGTTGCGGCGAAGACAACCACAGGCACCCCCATCGCCCGGCCGGCGTAGGCGACGCCCTGCCCAAAGTTGCCCGCCGATGCCAGAATGACGCCGGTCCGCTCCCCCACCGCGCCGCGGGCCAGCAGCTCGGCGAGCGCCAGCCACGTTCCACGGCCCTTGAAGCAGCCGATCGGGTTGGCCGACTCCACCTTGATCACGACCGGGATCCCGAGCTCGGCGCTCAGCGGCTCGGAGATGAATTGCGGTGAGCCGCGGAAAGCGGCCGGGATCCGCTGGTGGGAGGTGCGGATCGCATCCGCTGTCACGTCGACCATCGGTCAGCCCCGATCAGCGCCGCGGCCGACGCCTGGCTGCCACGCGCGTGGTGGGAGCTGCGCGCTCCACCTCGGCGGCGATCGCATTGGGCAGGTGGCCGGAGAGCCGGACGCCGGCATCGGTGAAGCGCTCGGCCACGTCTCCCGCGGCCTTGGCACGCGCCACCAGCTCGCCGCGAGCCCACGGCACGACCGCGTCGACCGCCACCATCTGCTCGCGCAGCAGGGTCGCGATGCGGCCGCGCAGCAGGTCGATCCCCTCCCCGCCCGCGGCGCTGACGAAGACGGCGTGATCGGCCGCCGGCATCGAGGCGGCGCGCACGTCGGGGGCGAGCAGGTCGATCTTGTTGAACGCCACGATGCGCGGCTTGTCGCCTGCTCCCAGCTCGTCGAGCACCGTCTGCACGGCCTCCTGCTGGCGGACGAAGTCGGGATCGGCGGCGTCGACCACCTCGACCAGGAGGTCGGCCCGCAGGACTTCCTCGAGCGTGGCGCGGAACGCCTCGACCAGGTCGTGCGGCAGCTTGTTGATGAAGCCGACCGTGTCGGTGACCACGATCCGCTGCCCCGAGGGCAGGGTCACGCGACGGCTGGTCGGGTCGAGTGTGGCGAAGAGCATGTCGGCCACGTACAGGTCGGCGTCCGCCAGGGTGTTGAGCAGCGTGCTCTTGCCGGCATTCGTGTAGCCGACCAGGGCGACGGTGGCGACCTCGGACCGCTCCCGCCGCTGGGCGGCGGTGGCGCGCTGCCGCTTCACGTCCTCCAGCTCACCGCGCACCTTCTTGATCTTGTCGCGGATGAGCCGGCGGTCAGTCTCCAGCTGGCTCTCGCCGGGGCCGCGCGTGCCGATCCCGCCACCGGTGCGTGAGAGGTGGGTCCACAGGCGCGTCAGCCGCGGCAGGTGGTACTCGAGCGCGGCGAGCTCTACCTGCAGCCGTCCTTCCCGGGTGGTGGCATGGCGCGCGAAGATGTCGATGATCAGCGCCGAGCGGTCGAGCACCTTGCAGTCGAGCAGCTTCTCCAGGCTGCGCTGCTGGTTGGGAGCCAGCTCGTCGTCGACGATGAGCAGGTTGAAGCCGGTGGCTGCCCGCTCGTCGACCAGCTCCGCGGCGCGTCCCTTGCCGAAGTAGGTGGCAGGATCCGGGCTCGATCGCCGCTGGGATGCGCTCCCGACCACGACCGCCCCGGCCGTCACCGCCAGTGCGGCCAGCTCAGCGAGGCTGCGTTCCACCGGCCACCCGCCATCGCGCGGGTCGTCGAGGCCGATCAGGAACGCGCGCTCGTCGGGGGCGGTCAGGTCGATCAGCGCGGAGCGTGCGGGCATATCAGGTGAGCATGGTACCCCAGCGCCTCGGGCAGCCCGTTTCCATGGGTGAGCGGGTGTCCGGTACTAATTCGCTACGGCGCGGGGGGTGACGATCTGCGATACCTCTCCTCATCAAACCGGCTCAGGAGGCCTGGTGACCGAGGAACACGAGCCGCTGACGAGCGGCGCGAAGACGGGGGTACCGACGCTGGCGGGCATGACCGTCCGGATGCTGATCCCGCTGGCCGGAAGTGCCGCCACCAGCATCGCCGCAAACGAGCTCCTGCTCCGTGCCCAGCCCAACGATCTGCTCCGCGCCGGCATGAGCATCGCCATCGGGGCGGGGGTCGCCGGTGTGGTGCTGGCGACTCTCCTGGTCCGCCCCATGATCCGTGCGCGCGCCGACCTGCAGGGCCGTTACCAGGCGGCGGTCGCCGACGCGCTGCGCGACCCCCTCACCGGCCTTGGCAACCACCGCGCCTTCCAGGAGGAGCTCGATCGGCAGACCGCGCACGCCATGCGCTACAACGTGGCAGTCGCGCTGGTGCTGATCGACCTCGACGAGTTCAAGCAGATCAACGACAGCGCCGGCCACTTCGGCGGTGACCAGACTCTGGCCTCCTTCGCAGGACTGCTGGCCGGCGCTCTGCGTCGCGTCGACCGCAGCTTCCGGATCGGTGGCGACGAGTTCGCCCTGTTGCTGCCCCATACCGATGCCGATGGCGCCCACATCGTGACCCGCCGACTGCTCGTCTCCGCCCTGCAACCGAGGGTCCGCGACGGCAAGGGCAAGCCGGTCTCCTTCTCGGCCGGGATCTCCGTGCTGCCCGATCTGGCGACCAGTCGCGCCCAGCTCTACATCCAGGCCGATGCCGCAATGTATGCAGCGAAGCGCGCGGGGCGCACCGAGGTGATCGTCTTCGACCCGAACGAGGAGGTGGCGGCCACGGCAGCCGGCACGTCCGCCGCGATTGCCGACGTGATCGCCCGCGGCCTGCTGCGGCCGGTCTACCAGCCGGTTATCGACCTGGCCAGCGGCGCGACGCTCGGCTACGAGGGCCTGATCCGGCCGGTCGCCCCGGCCCCGTATCGCGATCCGGCGAGCCTGTTCGCGGCGGCGGAGAAGAGTGGACACGTGGTCGCCCTGGACATGGCCTGCATCGAGGCCATCGTGAGCGGGGCTCGCAACCTGCCGGTCGACTTCTTCCTGAGCGTGAACCTGTCGCCGCGCACGGTCGAGGCACCCGAATTCAGCACCGCATCGATGCTCAACGTGCTGGCCCGCCACGGGTTCGCGCCGGACCGACTGGTCATCGAGCTGACCGAGCACCAGCCGATCGCCGACATCGAGAGCGTGCGTCTCAAGCTCGAGACCTGCCGCCGCGCCGGCATGCGCCTGGCAGCCGATGACCTCGGCGCCGGCAACGCCGGCCTCCGCCTCCTGAGCGACCTGCGCTTCGACATCGTCAAGGTCGACCTGGGCCTGGTCCAGCGCAGCTCCCCCGGCGCCCCATCGAGCGCGGTGGTCGAGTCGATCGTGGCCTTCGCCGCGCGCACCGGCGCCCTCGTCATCGGGGAGGGCGTCGAGCACGAGGAGCAGGTCGACCAGCTGACCCGGCTCGGGGTGACGGCCGCGCAGGGCTACCTCTTCAGCCGGCCGGGCCCGCTGCCGGACTGGGGAGCCGCCGGAGCGCCGGATCCGGCTGCGGCCGGCCCGGCAGCCGGTGACCACCTGGTCTTCGCGGACGACATGGATGCCTGGCGCAAATCGATCGGGTTGGCGACTCCCGCCACCTGACGTCGCCGGCGCTCAGTCCAGCAGGGGCCGCACCAGCCGCTCAGCATCGTCGACCACGGCTCGATCGTCGCCGGCCAGCTCCCCGGCGTCGATCCAGGTGATACGGCGATCGCGCCGAAACCAGGTCATTTGGCGCTTGGCGTACTGGCGCGTCCGGCGTGCGGTGATGGCGATCGCCTCATCGAGGCTGCACTCCCCCGCCAGGTGACGCGCCGCCTCCTCGTAACCGTGGCCGGTCAGGGGCGGTCGATGCGGGTCGTAGCCGGCATCGAGCAGAGCGCGCACCTCGTCGAGGATACCGTTCGCAAAGAGCCGGGCGGCCCGGGCGTCGATGCGTCGATGCAGGGCCTCGCGCGGCCGCTCGATGCCAACCAGCGCCAGGCGCCCGCTCCAGGGCGTGTGCGACGGCGGCGAT
>CAZDAV010000080.1:0-5352 GCA_964503725.1 uncultured Steroidobacteraceae bacterium | reverse complement strand
TGCGCTTTCCGGTGATGGCCACCATCGCCAGGGACGGCAGGCCGAGCCAATCGGTCATCTGGTTCGACCTCGACCCGGAGCGGGACGACGTGGTGCTGCTGAACACGCTCGCCGGCCGCGTCAAGGACAAGCACCTGCGCCGCGACCCACGGGTCAGCCTGTGCTTCGAGGATGGGACCGATTACGTCACGATCGAGGGCCGTGCCGAGCTCTTCGACGACCGCGAGAAGGCGCTCGCCAACATCTGGGCCATGGCGCATCGCTACGGCGGGGGTGAGGGCTCGTTCGCGATGGGTGACCGCGTCGACATCACGATCCACGTGGAGCGGGTGATCCGGCACCGGTGACCGCCCCGGTCAAGCTGGGCATGCTCGCCTGGAACCAATACACGTCGTGGCCCGGGATGCGCGCCGCGGCGGTGCGCGCCGACGAGCTCGGCTACGACGACCTGTGGACGTGGGATCACCTCCACCCGATTGTCGGGTCGGTGGAGGGGCCGATCCTGGAGGGCTGGATGGTCCTCGCCGGCTGGGCGGTCGCCACGCAGCGCGCCCGGATCGGGCTCATGGTGGGTGCCAATACCTTCCGCAACCCGGCCCTGGTGGCGAAGATGGCGACCACCCTCGACCATGTGAGCGGCGGTCGCGCGATCCTTGGAATCGGTGGGGCGTGGTTTGAGACCGAGCACGCGGCCTACGGCATCGAGTTCGGCGGATCCCCGGGGGAGCGGCTGCGCTGGCTCGACGAGGCGGCGCGCATCATGCGCGGCATGCTCCGCGGCGAGGAGCCGTCCGGGGAGAAGTACTACACCACGCGCGCGGTGCGCAACGACCCGCCTCCGATCCAGGCTCACCTGCCGCTGCTGATCGGGGGTGGCGGGGAACGAAGGACGCTGCGGACGGTGGCGCGCTACGCCGACATGTGCAACCTGGGCGGCGGCTTCGAGAACGTGAAGCACAAGGACGAGGTCCTGCGCCGCCACTGCGCTGAGGTCGGGCGCAACGAGGCCGAGATCGAGCGCACGGTGGGGATGGGGGTCTGCGTCATTCGCGACACCGAGGCCGAGGCAAAGCGCGTCAACGATGACCTCTTCGCGCACAACGGCAACGCGCGGGTCTGGCCCAACCAGCACATCGGGACGCCCGAGCAGGTGGCCGAGATGATGCGGCCGTACCTGGGAATCGGGTTCCGGCACTTCATCTGCGGGTTCCCCGGCCCGCACGACGCCGAGAGCATGGAGCGGCTGATCACTGAGGTGAGGCCGATCCTCGAGGGGAACTGATGGCGCTCGTGGCCCGCGAATACCACGCCACGTAGTTCATCAGCACTTCTACTGGCTGAGCGAGGCCTTCCGAGTGAGTTTTCGCGCTGATCTACCACGAGTCGTGGTGCGGACCTACGCATCCGGGTTCCTGGGTGCTGTTGAACCACGCTGCGTGGTAAGCACGCGACGGCGATACGCATAGGGGCGGGCAGTACCCTCTCCGCGTGAAGGTCACGCTGCTGGCAGGCGGAACGGGGGGGGCGAAGCTGGCGCACGGCTTCCAGATGGCGCTGCCGGCCGGCGAGCTGACGGTGATCGTCAACGTGGCGGACGACACCGAGGCGTTCGGCCTCCTCGTCTGCCCGGACATCGACACCATCCTCTACACCCTCGCCGGACTGGTCGACCGCGAGCAGGGATGGGGCGTGGCCGACGACACGGCCACCGCGCTGGCCATGCTCCAGCGCTACGGCGAGGAGGCCTGGTTCCGGATTGGCGATGCCGACCTGGCGACGCACGTCCATCGGGCCCGGCTGCTGCGCGAAGGCTCCAGCCTGACCGATGCCACCGCCGCGATGACAGCATCGCTGGGAGTGCCGAGCCACCTGGTGCCTGCCACGGACCAACCGGTGCGAACCTTCCTCCAGACCGATGCCGGCGAGCTCGACTTCCAGGACTACTTCGTGCGCCGCGGCCAGCGCGACGAGGTGTGCGCGGTCCGATTCCACGGCGCCGATGCCGCCCGACCAAGTCCCGCGGCGCTGGTGGCGCTGGCAACCGCCGAGATGGTGGTCATCGGGCCGTCCAACCCGATCGTGAGCATCGGCCCGATCCTGGCGGTGCCCGGGATGCGCGAGGCCGTGCTCGCCTCACCGGCGGTGCGCATCGGGCTCAGCGGGATCGTGGCGGGCAAGGCGCTGCGCGGGCCGGCGGACCGGATGCTCACCTCGCTCGGCCACGAGTCGAGCGCGCTCGGCGTGGCTCGCCTCTATTCCGGCCTCCTGCATGGCTTCGTGATCGACGATGCCGACGCCGCGCTGGCACCCGACATCGAGGCACTGGGCATGGCAGTCGCCATCCGGCCGACGGTGATGCGCTCCGACGAGGATCGGGCCGAGCTGGCTCGAGCGCTGCTGACCCTGGGCGAGGGTATGCTCACGCGGTGAGCGTCCGGATCATCGTGCCGCACCGCGGCCTGGCCGCGGCCAAGACCCGCCTCGCCCCGGTCCTCGACGACGCGGAGCGCGAGGCGCTGGCCGGGCGGCTGCTGGACCGGGTGCTGCGCATCGCGCGCCAGGCATGCACCGATGTGGTCGTCATCACGCCGTCCGCCGCTCTCGAGCCGCTTGCCAGCGCGGCCGGCGCCCGGTTGGTGGTGCAGCGCGGGATGGGGCTGAACGCCGGACTCGAGCAGGCTCGCAGGGAGGCGCTCGCCGACGCCGTTGCGACGCTCGCCGTGCTGCACGGCGACCTGCCGAACCTGGAGGCGGCGGACATCAGCGCCCTGCTGGACGCGATTCCGGCAACCGGTGGCGTGGCGATCGCCCCCGATCGGGCCGGGACCGGGACGAACGCGCTCGCGCTGTCACCGCCGGATGCCATCCCGTTCCGCTTCGGCGCCGGGTCGTTCGCCGCCCACCGCGTCGAGGCGGAGGCGGCCGGTGTTCGGCTGGTCGAGGTGCATCGGCCGGGACTCGCCTTCGACCTCGATACGCCCGCCGACCTGGCGCGCTGGATCGAGCTCGGCGACGCGGCGTGATCTCGCTCGTCGCGCTCGACGGGATCCCGGAGATCTCGCCGGGGGATGACCTGGCGGCGCTCATCGCGGCGGCGCTCGCCGCCGCCGGCATCGGCCTGACCGACGACGACGTCCTGGTCGTCACCCAGAAGGTCGTCAGCAAGGCGGAGGGCCGCGTGGTTGAGCTGGCATCGGTCACGCCTGGGGAGGAAGCGCGGGCCTGGGCGGCACAGTGGGGGAAGGACCCGCGCCAGGTGGAACTCGTCCTCCAGGAGAGCAGCGAGGTGCTGCGCATGGCGCCAGGCGGGCTGATCATCTCCCGCACGCGACACGGCTTCGTGTGCGCGAATGCCGGCGTCGACCTGTCCAACGTGGGGGGCGGGGAGGTCGCGACCCTGCTGCCGGTGGATTCGGACGCTTCGGCGCGGGGCCTGCGGGAGGCGCTGCGCATGCTGACCGGCGCGGCCCCGGCCGTCGTCATCAGCGACTCGTTCGGGCGCCCGTGGCGCAACGGGATCGTGAACGTGGCGATCGGCGTGGCCGGTATGGAAGCGCTGGTCGATCTGCGGGGAACGCCGGACGCCGACGGGCGGGTCATGCACGCGACGGTGATCGCGGTGGCTGACGAGCTGGCCTCCGCTGCCGACCTGGCCGGCGGCAAGGTGGCGGGGCGCCCGGTGGTGCTGGTGCGCGGGTTTGACTACGGCTCGGTCGAGGCGGGATCGGGCGCCGCGGCGCTGGTCATGGAGCGGGAGCTCGACCTGTTTCCATAGGGCGGCGCCGTTGCGTGGTCATCGCCTGGCTACAACGGCCAACATGCGACCTGCTAATGGCTTCCGCGGTCGCAGGGTGACCAAACGGCCAACGAGACGCCCCCAGGAGGGCCATCTTGGCCGTTGTAGTCACGGAGCGACCACCGTCGCGGCAGGCTCCGAGCAGGCGCTCCCTAGAGCGGTTGCAGGAAGAGGCTCACGATCTGGCCGCCCTCGACCCGGAAGTTGGCCTCGACGTGCATGGATGTGACGCCCGGGCGCATGACCGTCACATCGGCGATGTAGCTGGCGCCCATCGACCGGCCCTCATTGGCGTACATGCGAAAGCCGTCGCCGGCACGCACGAACCAGCCGCCCACCTTGTCGCGGCCGCGCAGGTTGGTGCGCTCGTCCGAGCCGGGGACCGAGATGCCCAGCACCGCGTGCTCGGCGAACAGCTCGACCGCCTTCTCGCGGCTGTCGTCGTTGATCAGCTCGAAGAACAGATCGACGGTCTCGGTGGCACCCATGGCAGCCAGTGTAGCCCGCGCTCCCCGGCATCCGCGAATGACCCCGCCGGGCCGATGGCGCGGCTAGACTCAGCCGCGCTGACCTTCGTCACACCCTGATTGGAGACCTGAACGTGCCCTCCTTTTCCGACCTGGCGGGCGAGTTCCTGGCCGAGTACCACGCCGAGCACCCGGTGCAGGCCAGCTCGCTGGGGCTCGCGGCCTATGACGACCTTCTCGACGACCTGAGCGCCGCCGGTTTCGAGCGACGGCGAGCTTCGGACGACGCGTGGCTGGCGCGCTTCGGTGCCGTCGACCCGGCGTCGCTGACCTTCGACGAGGCGATCGATCGCGACCTGCTGGTCGCCAGCCTCCACGAGCGGGCGGTCTACGACGAGTGGGAGAGCTGGCGGCGCAACCCCGACGCCTACATGAACCCCGGCCTGGAAGGGGTCTTCACCCTCTTTCTGCATCGGCTTCGACCGGAAGCGGAGCTGGTCCGCAGCGCGGTTGCGCGGCTGCAGGGCATTCCGGGCCACCTCGAAGCGGCCCGCGCCAATCTGCGCCCGGAGCTGGTCTCGCCGCTGCTCCTGAAGCGGGCCGTCAACCAGGCGCGCGCCGGTGCCCACTACACGCGCGACCTGCTGCCACCGCAGGTGGATGAAGTCCACCGCCCCGAGCTGGCGGAGGCGGGCGCCCTTGCCGCCGACGCGCTCGATGCCTACGCCACCTTCCTCGAGGAGCTCGAGCCGCGTGCCAGCGGCGACTGGACATTCGGCGAGGCGCGCTACAACGCCGTGCTGCGCGACGCCGAGCTGCTCGGCACGGACGCGCGCGCGCTGCGCGAGCGCGCCCGCGCCGAGATCGAGACGCTCAGCGGGGAGATGCGGGCCACTGCCCGCCAGATCGCCGGCCACGAGGACTGGCACGCCCTGGTGCTGGAGCTGAACGACGACCGACCGGCCAGCCCGGAGGCGATGCGGGTCGGCTACGAGGAGTGGACCGCCCGCGCCCGCGCCTTCCTCCACGAGCGGCGGCTGGTGAGCTTCCCGCCCGGCGAGGAGTGCAGCGTCGAGCCGTCGCCGCCGT
>CAZDAV010000079.1:0-5369 GCA_964503725.1 uncultured Steroidobacteraceae bacterium | reverse complement strand
GCCTGACCGCGACCGACGAGATGGTGGAGCGGGGAATTCCCGGCTTCGCCGCGGCGTACGCGGAGGCGCTCGCCGGCTAGGCGGCTGGCTCGACCTCGAGATCGTCCAGGTAGATCACCTCGAGTTTCGTGCTGCCGCGCAGGGACCGATCGTTGGTCACGAAGGCGGTTGCCCCTGCCGCGCGCGCGGTGGCCAGGTGGACGGCATCCGATAGCCCGATCCGGCGGACCCCACGAATCACGGCCGCATCGGGCGACAGGCCGCCCTCGAATGGCACGACCTTGAGCCCGGCAATTGATCGGATCTCGTCGTTGTATCGCTCGACGTGAGCCAGGTCATCCCTGGCCGGTCCGGTCAGCACCTCCGCGAGGCCCACGGCGGACAGAACGGCAGCAACGCGACCGTTCTCGACGGCCTTCATCAGAGCCCTGGCCGCTCGGCCCCAGCGCTCGTCCCCCTCGAGAAGGTAGATGAGGACGTTGGCGTCAACCGCGATCCGTCGATGCCGCTCGCATAACTCGTCGATCGTCACCGACCCATTCGCTCGAGCCGCTCCTCCCACTCGTCACGGAGGGCGCGTACGTACGCCACCGGATCCGGTCCGTACATGCCCTTTCCGGCGCCATACAGGCGGTCGACTGCGCTGCCGTCCTGCCGCATGACCAGCTCGCGTCCGCGGATCTCGACCGAGAGCCGGTCGCCGGCCTTGATTCCAAGTTCGTGCCGCACCCTGGCGGGGACGACGATCTGGTTTTTTGAGCTGACCTTGACGCTAAGCATGCGGGCAATGCTAAGCGGCGGGCAGCGCCTCCGTCAACCTTGAGATGGCTGATGCGGCCTTCGGGTCTCCCTGTCTGGTACGCGTGGGCTTGCCTGGACGGATGTCCTCAGAGTCGAGTGCGGGCCAGCCCATGTCAGAGCCGTCCCGCCTGGCAGAAGGCACCGGCTCGTCCCAATCGGCGTTTACCTGTCCAGCGCTGGCGCCACTCCCCAGTCGGCGAGTTCGTTGTCGTGGCCCGGAGTGTTCGTGATCTGGCGGAGATCGGTGCCGTCTTTGCGCATGATGTAGATGTTGGGAGCACGCGATGCCTGACCGAGCGGTCCAACCGCCATCGAGAAGACGATCCATTCACCATCGGGCGACCAGGCCGCGCGAGACGCCTCGGCGCCTGTCACGCCTTCGATGGTGATCGGGGCTGCCGCGCCGCCTTCGACCGGTACGAGCAGGAGCGATCCGACGGCGTCGGTCAGGATGGTCGTACCGTCAGGTGACCAGCTGCTCGCATTGCCCACCTTTCGGTCGGTCAAAGCATGCTCGTCACTGCCATCGACGTTGACGACCATGAGGGTGGTGTTCTCGAGGTTTGAATCCGGGTCGTGGCGGGTAAAGACGATCTGGCGGCCATCGGGCGAGTAGTCCCCAGGGTCGTCATGAAAGCCGTCGGGACTGGTCGTCACGCGGATGAGGTCTCCGCCATCCGATGCGCTGACCGTGTATATCCCGTTTCGGGTGGGATCGGTGTCGTCCCAGGCTCCACACGCCAGCCGCGATGCATCAGGCGACCAGGCCGGGCATCCGATATTCAGGGTGGCGTCAGGACTGTCGAACCGGACATAGCCCGAGCCATCGGGATTCACTTGAGCCGTCACGATTAGCCCTTCAGGACTCAACGCCACAATGCCGAGCTTCGTGCCATCCGGCGCCCAGCTGGCGCCCCCGTCAACGTCGGGCTGGCGCAGCACCTGCTCATCGGATCCGTCCGGGTTGGACGTGAACACCGTCACTCCGCCGTCAAGGAAGCGGCCGTAGACGAGGCGTCCGCCTGGCAGCGGTCCGGGAGAAGCGGTATCGGCTGGGATCGAGGCGTTGGCGGGAACGCTCTGTTCAGGCGATGGACTGCTGACCGCGCTGCAGGCTGACAGGACGAGGGTGGTGGCCAGGACGGGGGCGAAGATTCGGTGGTTTCTCATGTCCGTCACAGGCACCAGCGCCTCGGGTGGTTTATCGGCTCAGTAGTATTCCGGGTCGAAGGTGATGCTGTCGATGACCGGCTGGCTGACCTCGAGCAGCGTGGCGAAGTCGCTGGCGATGGCATCCACGCTGATGATCAGGTTCCCGCCACCGGGCATGTCGAGCAGATAGAGGCGCATCCCTTCATCCCCCCCGATCAACCACAGCCCTTCGCCGGAGCCAGCGCCTTGAAACAGCGGAACGAGCGGCAGCCCGGCTGGGTAGGTGTCGTCGGGTGACATGTCGGGGCACTCCGTGGTGTAGGCCCCCGAGGCAGCGATGTCCAGCTGCACGCCCACGAGCCCACCTACAGTCACGGTCTCGGCCGGGGTGGTCGTCAGATTCGGGTTTGCCTCCATCCAGGCAGCAATCTCGGCCGCCCCGACGCCAACGCTCTCGTCGAATTGCGGGATGCAGACGGCGGTGACAACCCGCATGTCACGGAAGAAGAAGATCGCATCGCTGACAGGGCCTGCCGGATGGAGCGTGAAGGTACCGGGAAGGTCCTCGCGGTTGTCCCAGGCGATTGGCGCATCGGCCGGGATGCGGTAGTCAAATGGCGGGATGAACTCTCTTGACCGATGTGCGCCCGGCTCGAGCGCGCCAACGCAGTTCCCGCCCTGCGGGTCGGGACAGGCCACAGCCGAGGCGGACGCCGATGGCGAGGGGCTGGCACCAACCCCGTCGCGATCCAGGAGGGACGACGCCCCCAGGCCGACCACCGCGATGCCGAGTCCCACGGCGGCGGCGTATGCGAGGAGCGTCCCGGCGCGGCGCATCGGGGACGGGGGTCGCGTCACCAGGACCCGCCTCAGTCCAGGCTCGACGTCCGGCTCCACCTCGTCGGCGATCGTGTGCAGCCCCGTTCGGAGCCGATCGTCAAGCGGCATCGTCGCCCTCCCCTTCCGGCTCGCCCAGCAGGGCAGCCAGCCGCCGCCGCGCCTTGAAGACGTGGACCTTGGCCGTCGCGTGCGAGCAGTTCAGGATCTGCGCCACCTCGGTCAGCGGCCGGTCCTCGTAGTAGTGCAGCGCGACGGCCGCGCGCTGCTGAGGTGGGAGGCGGCGCAGTGCGTCGGCCAGATCGAGGTCCGTGCCGTGCTCCAGGCGCGGCGGGTCGAGGCGTTCCAGCAGGTTGCCCAGCAGGCGGTGACGACGCACCGTGCGCACCGCCAGGCGGATAGCCACGCGCCGCACCCAGGCATCGGGCCGCTCGTAGGTCGAGATCTTGGCCCAGTGCAGGTGCAGCTGGGTGAAGGCGTCCTGGGCGACGTCCTCAGCCGCGTCCGGATCGTGGAGGACCAGGTAGGCAGTCCGGGTTACCGCGGCGAACTCGGCACGGAAGAAGGCCGCGTATTCGATAGCCGCGTGCTCGGGCGTCGTGGGGCGCTCATCCACAGTCGCCGCAGTGTGCGCAAGCCTCTGGCCGATGACAAGGGACATGTCGGTAAGACAGGCATGAGCCCCGCGCATGGTTTACTCGCTGCCGTGCACTACCATCTCGCTGCTGTGCGCGGAGCCCACAAGGATGGAGAGATCACATGAAACCGAGCTTCGTGGCCGGCTTTGCGCCGATCGTGCGGGACGTTGAAGCGAGTCGCGCCTTCTGGGCCGACGGGCTTGGCATTCCCCTGACGGAGTCCAACCCGGGCTATTGGGCGACTGACGAGCTCGAGGGCGTCAAGCACTTTGGCCTGTGGCCGCTCTCCGAGGCGGCGGACGCCTGCTTCGGCACCGATACCTGGCCGGCTGACGTCCCCGAGCCCGTCGCCGGGTTCGAGGTCGACGTCGAGTCGGCCGATGCCGTGGCTCCCGCGGCGGCCGAGATGGCGGCGCGCGGGTATCGGCTCCTGGTCGAGCCGAAGGTCGAGCCGTGGGGCCAGACGGTCGCGCGCCTGCTGAGCCCGGAGGGGATCCTGGTCGGCATCGTCTACACCCCCTGGATGCACGATGAGGCGTAGGAGGGACCGATGCGCACCCTGATCAGGAACGGCACCATCGTCAATGCCGACGCCACCACCTCGGCCGACGTGCTGGTCGATGGCGAGAAGATCGCGCTGATCGGCACCGATCTGGCCGTCACCGCCGACCGCACCGTGGATGCCTCCGGCAAGTGGGTGATCCCCGGCGCCATCGACGTGCACACCCACATGGAGCTGCCTTTCGGCGGCACCGCCGCCAAGGACACCTTCGAAACCGGCACGCGCGCGGCGGCCTTCGGCGGGACGACCACCATCATCGACTTCGCGGTCCAGCCGCGCGGCAAGGCGCTCCGTGACGGGCTCGACGCCTGGCATGCCAAGGCCGATGGCAACGCCTGCATCGACTACGGCTTCCACATGATCATCAGCGACGTCCGCGACGACGTCCTGGCTGAGATGGACACCCTCGTCGACGAGGGCGTGACGACCTTCAAGCTGTTCACCGCTTACCCCGGCGTCTTCTACTCCGATGACGGGGCGATCTTCCGGGCGATGCAGCAGACGGCGACGAACGGCGGGCTGATCATGATGCACGCCGAGAATGGCATGGCCATCGACGTGGTCGCCGCGCAGACCTTCGCCGCCGGCAACACCGACCCCTACTACCACGGGACGTCGCGCTCGCCCGTTCTCGAGGGCGAGGCCACCAACCGCGTGATCCGCCTGGCGGAGGTGGCCGGGGCGCCGGTCTACATCGTCCATCTCTCCGCCCGCGAGGCGTTGAACGAGGTGCGGCGCGCCCGCGACGAGGGGCTGCCCGCGTTCGCCGAGACGTGCCCGCAATACCTGTTCCTGACGCTCGAGGACATGGGCGACGGGTTCAATGGCGCGAAGTTCGTCTGTTCGCCGCCCCTGCGTCCCGCCGACCACGCCGAGGACCTGTGGCTCGGCCTGTTGAAGGATGACCTGCAGGTCGTCTCGACCGACCACTGCCCGTTCGACTTCCACGGCCAGAAGGAGATGGGACAGGGAGACTTCCGCAAGGTGCCGAACGGCCTGCCGGGGGTGGAGCATCGGGTCGACCTCCTGCACTCCGGCGGTGTGGTTGCCGGCCGGCTCACGCCGAACCGCTGGGTGGAGGTCATCTCGACCGCTCCGGCCCGCATGTTCGGACTGCCGCAGAAGGGCGCGGTGGCGGTGGGGATGGATGCCGACCTCGTCGTCTACGACCCGGCGCGCAAGCACGTGCTCAGCGCAGCGACCCACCACATGAACGTCGACTACAGCTGCTATGAGGGGCGCGAGGTGACCGGCGGAGCCGATCTCGTGCTCTCCAGGGGCAAGATCGTGGTCGACGGCGACGAATGGCTCGGCGCCCGCGGGGATGGGCGGTTCCTGAAGCGCGAGAGCAGCCAACACCTGAAGTAGGACCGATGTCG
>CAZDAV010000078.1:0-5394 GCA_964503725.1 uncultured Steroidobacteraceae bacterium | reverse complement strand
CGCTCGCTCGCCGAGGGCGCCCGCGAGGGCGGCCTCGACCTGTAGCGGAGGAACCATGGCTCGCATCGATCCAACCAAGCTCAACCTGGAAGAGAAGGTCGTCCAGATCAATCGCGTCGCGAAGGTGGTCAAGGGCGGCCGCCGCTTCAGCTTCAGCGCCGTGGTGGTCGTGGGTGACGGCAATGGCATTGTCGGCGCCGGGCTGGGCAAGGCCGGCGAGGTGCCGGAGGCGATCCGCAAGGGGGTCGAGGACGCCAAGAAGCACCTGGTCAAGGTGCCGCTGGTCGGCGCCACCATCCCGCACCAGGTCCGCGTCGACTTTGGTGCCAGCACGGTGCTGCTGCGGCCGGCCTCGCCCGGAACCGGGGTCATCGCCGGCGGCTCGGTCCGCTCGGTGGTCGAGGCGGCCGGCATCCGCGACCTCCTCTCGAAGTCGATGGGCAGCAACAATCCGGTCAACGTCGTTCGCGCCACCATCGAGGCACTCCGATCGCTGCGGTCGGCGGACCAGATCGCGTTGAGCCGCGGCACGACGGCAGAGGTCCTGCTCGGCAGGCGCGGCGCCGAGGCGGCCCGACGGCCGCACGAATACGTCGAGCGTCCCGCCCCGGCATTCCCCGGTGGAGGCGGCCGTGGCCGCTGAGCGCTCACCGGCCGCGTCCGGGCCGCAGCTGCGCGTGACATGGGTGCGCTCGACGATCGGCCACAAGGCGGCCGCTCATGGGACCATCCGGGCGCTCGGGCTGCATCGGCTCAACCAGAGCGTGGAGATCGCCGACACGCCGGTCAACCGCGGGATGCTGCGCCGTGTCGCCTTCCTGGTGACCGTCGACGAGCCGAAGGCAGAGGCCTAGATGAAGCTGCATGACCCCCGGCCCAACCGAGGCTCGCACAAGCCATCGCGGCGCCTGGGACGAGGACACGGATCGGGCCGCGGCAAGACGGCCGGACGCGGCACGAAGGGCCAGAAGTCCCGTGCCGGCGGTGGGATCCCCGCCTGGTTCGAGGGCGGGCAGACGCCGCTGCACATCAGGACGCCGAAGCTGCACGGCTTCACGAACCGCTTCCGGGTCGAGTACACCGTGCTCAATCTCGGGCGCCTGACCGAGGCCGCAGCCGGGACGCTCATCACCCCGGACGTGCTCTACCACGACCAGCTGGTGCGCGACCAGAAGACTCGCCCGATGCCGGTCAAGATCCTGGGCGGCGGTGACGCTCCCAAGGGCGTGACGATCCATGCCCACGCATTCACCCGCTCGGCGCGCGCGAAGCTCGCCGATGCCGGCAGCACGGCGCAGCTGATCAGCTGGCCGGACGGCGCACCGATCGAGTTCGAGCCCGATCCGCTGCCGGCATCGGAGCGACCCGCTGAACCGCCTGCCGCTGACGTTGAGGACGTGGCCGCCGCGGCCGATGACGAGGAATCCGAGGCCGAGCCCACGCCCGGCGACGACGACGCCGACGAGAGCGAGAGCGAGAGCGAGTCCTAGGTGATCGAGTCCCTGGTTGCCGCCTTCCGGGCGCCGGACATCCGGCGCAAGATCCTCTTCACGCTGGGGATCCTGCTCGTCTTCCGAGCTCTCACCAACGTGCCGGTGGCGGGCGTCAACCAGGCCAACCTGGCCCGCCTGTTCGAGACCAACCAGCTGCTTGGCCTGCTCGACCTCTTCTCCGGCGGTGGGCTCGCGACCGCGTCGATCATCGGGATGGGGGTCAACCCGTACATCAACGCCAGCATCATCATGCAACTGATGCAGGGGGTCATCCCCAGCCTGGGCGAGCTTGCCCGCGAGGGTGAGTACGGCCGCAATCGGATCAACCAGTACACCCGCCTGCTGACCGTGCCGATGGCCTTCGCGCAGGGCTACGGCTTCTCCGTGCTGCTGTCGGCCAACGGCGTCATCGACGCGTCGCCGCTCTTCAGCGTCCAGACCCTGACGCTGCTCGTCTCGTTCACGGCTGGCACGATCCTGCTGATGTGGCTCGGCGAGCTGATCAGCGAGCGGGGCCTGGGGAACGGCATCAGCTTCATCATCTTCGCCGGCATCGTCGGCCGGCTGCCGCATACCGCTTCGCCGATCGCCACCGGCCCCGACGGGCTGTCGCGCATCGCGCCCTTCATCATCATCGCCATCATCGTCATCGCCGGCGTCGTCTTCATCAACGAGGGCCAACGGCGCATCCCGGTGCAGTACGCCAGCCGCGTCCGGGGCCGGCGCATGTACCAGGGCCAGACCCAGTACCTGCCCCTCAAGGTGACGATGGCCGGCGTCATCCCGATCATTTTCGCCATCAGCATCCTCCTCTTCCCGGCCCAGATCGCCCAGTACTTCACCGCCTCGACGGTCGAGTGGGTGCAGAGCGTGGCCAACTTCGTGGTGGCCAACCTGAGCCAGCAGAATCCGCTGATCTACGGCGTTCTCTACTTCGTGCTGGTCGTCTTCTTCACGTACTTCTACACGGCCTTCCAGTTCCGGCCCGATCAGACCGCCGACTATCTGCGCAAGAACGGCGGCTTCATCCCGGGCATCCGACCCGGGAAGCCGACCGAGGACTTCCTGTCGCGCGTCACCAACCGGATCACGCTTGGCGGAGCTCTCTTCCTGGCGTCCCTCGCCGTCCTGCCACTCGTCGTCACCGCCGCCATTCCCGGCACGAGCGCGCTGCAACTGGGCGGGACGAGCGTGCTCATCATCGTGAGCGTGGTGGTCGAAACGATGAAGCAGCTCGAGGCCCAGATGCTGATGCGGCACTACGAGGGCTTCATCAGGTGACCGACCCGGGCCGCGGCCCGGCGGCGTCATCCAACGGGCGTCGAATCCTCCTGCTGGTCGGCTCGGTTGGCGCCGGGAAGGGCACCCAGGCGGCGGCCCTCAGCCGCGAGCTTGGCCTCGCTCACCTCGCCTCCGGGAACCTCTTTCGCAAGGCGCTGCGCGAGGGGACGCCGCTCGGCGAGCGGGCCCGCGCCTACATGGAGCGCGGTGATCTCGTGCCGGACGAGGTCACGATCGAGATGTTCCTGGAAGAGCTCTCCCGGCCGAGCGCGACCGCGGGCGCGATCCTCGACGGATTTCCACGAACGGTCACCCAGGCACAGGCGCTGGATGCCGTCCTCGCGGGGCTTGGAGAGCGGATCGAGCGCGTCATCTCGATCGAGGTGCCGGTGGAGGAGCTGGTCGCGAGGGTCGCCGGGCGCCGCGTCTGCCCCGTCTGCGGCACCTCCTACCACGTCGCCGGCGAACCGCCGAAGGTGCCCGGTCGCTGCGACCTGGACGGAGCCGAGCTTCAACAGCGCGACGACGATCGGCCGGAGGTGGTCCGGGCACGGCTGGCCAAGCAGGTCCTGCCGATGCTCGACGTCCTGGAGCACTACGACCGGGCGGGGATCGTGCAGCGCGTCGACGGCACCCAGCCGATCGCCGCGGTGACGCGAGAGATCCTCGCGGGTCTCGGCGGGGTCGGGAATGCCGGCTGACCGATGGCGATGGCAGCGGCGACCCGGATGGTGACGATCAAGCGGCCCGAGGAGATCGCCCGCATGCGCCATGCCGGCAGCATCCTGGCCGCCGTTCTGACCGTGCTCGAAGGCGAGCTGGGCCCCGGGGTGGCGACCGGCCACCTGGACTCGATCGCCGAGCAGATGATCCGTGACGCCGGCGCGATCCCGTCATTCGTCGGCTACGGCGGCGGGCGCGGCGTGATCCCGTTCCCCGGATCCATCTGCGCATCGATCAATCACGAGGTGGTGCATGGCATCCCGTTGGCGACGCGGCAGCTGCGCGACGGGGACGTGGTTGGCCTGGACGTTGGCTGCATCTGGCAGGGCTGGCACGCCGACGCGGCGCGCACCTTCGCCGTCGGGGAGGTGGCGCCGCCGTTGCGGGACCTGATCGCGGCCACGCGGCTCGGCCTGGAGGCCGGCATCGCCGCCGCCGTGCCCGGCAATCGGCTCGGCGATATCGGTGCCGCCATCGAGGCGGTCGCCAACCGGCGCGGGTACGGGATCGTGCGACCGTTCGTCGGCCACGGCATCGGGACGGCGATGCACGAGGACCCGCAGGTCCCCAACTACGGGCGAGCCGGCACCGGGCTGCGCCTCGAGGCGGGGATGTGCTTCGCGATCGAGCCGATGTTCAACCTGGGCGGCGACGAGGTGACCGTGCTCGATGACGGCTGGACGGTGGTGACCGTGGACGGTGGCGTATCGGCCCATTTCGAGGACACCGTGGCCGTTGCGGCATCAGGCCCGGATGTGCTCACTCGTGCGTGACCGCCCGGCCCCTTCCGCCGTTGTGCTCGGCCGGGAGGCTCGTGTATACTCCTCCTTCCATGGGTCGCCCGGTGCGGCGGCCTTTCCGTGTGTTCCAACAAAGTCACAGCCATTCAGTGGATCGAGGGTGCGTAGCGCTTGGCGAAGAAGGATGCCATCGAGGTCGAGGGAGAGGTTGTTCTCCCCCTGCCGAACGCGATGTTCAAGGTGCGGCTGGAGAATGGACACGAGGTCCTGGCTCACATCTCCGGCAAGCTGCGCCAGAACTTCATCCGCATCCTGCCCGGCGATACCGTCCGCGTCGAGCTGAGTCCCTACGACCTCACCCGGGGTCGCATCACCTACAGGATGAGATGAAGGTTTCTGCCTCCGTGAAGCCGCGCTGCGAGCGCTGCAAGGTCATCAAGCGCTCGGGCGTGGTGATGGTCATCTGCGTCATCCCCAAGCACAAGCAGCGGCAGGGATAGCGCCGGTTCATGGCACGCATCGCCGGCGTCGACATCCCCCGCGAGAAGCGGGTCGTCATCTCACTGACCTACATCCACGGCATCGGCCCCAGCTCATCGCACAAGATCCTGACCGCGGCGAACGTGCCCCAGGCGACCCGCGTCCGCGATCTGACAGAGGAAGAGGTCAACCGCCTCCGCGAGGTGATCGACAAGCGCTTCAAGGTGGAGGGAGACCTTCGCCGCGAAGTCAGCATGAATATCAAGCGCCTGATGGAGATCGGCTCCTATCGGGGCATCCGTCATCGACGAAACCTCCCGGTGCGCGGACAGCGCACCAAGACGAACGCTCGTCAGCGGCGCGGCCCGCGCAAGACGGTCGGCGTTCGACGCAAGAAGTAGCGGCACAGGAGTTCCATGGCTGAGCGAAAGCGCGCGACGCGCACCAAGAAGCGCGAGAAGAAGAACGTCCCGTCCGGGCATGCCCATATCCAGTCGACGTTCAACAACACGATCGTGACCATCACGGACGCGACCGGGAACGTCATCAGCTGGGGCAGCGCCGGCCTGGTCGGCTTCAAGGGCTCGCGCAAGAGCACCCCGTACGCTGCGGCCCAGACCGCCGAAGGTGCCGCACGCCGGGCGATGGAGCATGGCATGCGCCAGATCGAGGTCTTC
>CAZDAV010000077.1:0-5407 GCA_964503725.1 uncultured Steroidobacteraceae bacterium | reverse complement strand
TGCACGCGGAAGGAGAAGTGGGGCTCGCGCAGGACCGATGTGACCTGGCCGGGCCCCATCTCTTCCCACGTGGTCCTCACGGCCGTGGCATGCTCGCGCCGGGTGATGTGGCCCTCACGCAGCATCGCGTCCAGGACGTCGTTGCGGCGCGCCATGGCTCGGTCCGGACCGCGCGGCTGCTCAACCGGCTGGTACGGGTCGTAGTAGCTGGGCAGCTGCGGCAGGCCGGACAGGAATGCTGCCTGCGCCAGTGACAGCTCATCAAGGTCGGAGGTCCCGAAGAAGTTGGCCGCCGCCGCCTTGATGCCATACGAGCGGTTGCCGTAGTAGATCAGGTTCAGGTACGTCTCCAGGATCTGCTCCTTGCCGGCGCGCCCGGGATAGGCGGCGGTCACCTGGCGAGCGAGGATCTGCTCGCGGATCTTGTCCTCGAAGCCGCGCCCCTCCAGGAAGGTGAGGGCCGGCTGCTCGCACGGGTCGGCCGCCTCGGCCTCGGTGCCGGGATCGAGGTCGATCGGGCCGGCCGACGGGGGCGGCTCGAGCGCGTCCTGCGCCTCCTTGATCGAGCCGGCGTACTTGATCACCTGCTGGGTGATGGTGCTGGCCCCCTGCACGATCTCGCCGGCCTGCAGGTTGACCAGCGCGGCGCGCGCGACGGCCGAGTAGTCGATGCCGTCATTGGTCCAGAAGGTGCGGTCCTCGGCGGCGATGGTGGCGTCCACGATCGAGTCGGGCAGGCTCGCGAAGCTCACCTCCTCGCGATTCTCGCATTCGAACCGCGCCAGCAGGACGGTGCCGGTCCGGTCATAGACGTTGGTCGTTGCCGGCATCGCGATCCCGTCGAGGATGCGCGGGTCGGGCAGCCCGGTGGCGAAATAGTTGTAGGCGGCCAGCAGACCGGCACCGGTCCCCACCGCGGTGCTCCCGATGAACAGCACGAAGAGGCCAACCAGGACGGCGATCAGGGTTACCAGCCCGCGTCGCGGGTTGCGACGCTGCGTGGTGCGGCGGATCATCAGCCGATGACGGCGCCGCTGCATGGCCGGGTGCATCAGGTGGAACGGTACCCCATGCGCGGGCTTCGGTCGAATTGAGGGGTGGACCCACAGGCCCGCCGGCGGGTGCTAGGGCAGGCGGGTCCTCGGGTTGACCGGCACGCCATCGAAGAGCACTCCGAAGTGCAGGTGGCAGCCGGTCGCGAAGCCCGTCGCGCCCTCGTAGCCGATGACGTCGCCGACCTGGACCTCCTGGCCGACCGAGACCACCTCGCGTGAGAGGTGCCAGTACTGGGTCGCGAGCCGCTGCGAATGGCCGATCAGGACGCCGATGGCGTAGTCCCCGTACTTCGAGTTCGGCCGCCCGTCAGCAAACACGACCCCATCGCCGGCGGCGTAGATCGGTCCGCCGCATCGGTTCAGGTAGGCCATGTCCATGCCCCTGTGCAGGAGGTTCCACTCCTGGGTGATCATGAAGCCGCCGCCCTCCGGCCAGACAAACCGGCCTCGGTACGCGATGTCGAGCTTTTTCGCCGCCTCGATCAGCTTGTCGACAAGTGCCTGCTGGCCGGCCAGTGCCAGCTCTTGCGCCGTGACCTGCTGGTGCTGCTGGTCCGCCGTCTTCGAGATCGTGGCGAATTGCTCCTCCTGGGCATCCTGCAGCTCGTCGAGCAGCTTCCGCTTCTCCTCGAGCGCCAGCCGCGCCTCGCTCAGAACGCGCGCCTGCTCGTCGAGAGCGTCCGCTCGTGCAGCCGCGGCATCTCGGAGCTCGGTCAGGGTCTCGCGACCCACGCTCAAGGTCCCGAGCCGCACGTCAAGCCTTGAGCGATGATCGCGGATCTCGCTCGCCAACCGCCGGTCCTCGTCTGACAGCGTGAGCATGTAGGACAGCTCGCTCGTCGCGCGGGTGAAGGAGTCGGTCGACAGCAGGACCTCCAGGACAGATGTCTGGCTCTGCTCGTAGGCGGTCCGCATGTGCTCCTGGAGAAGCGCCTCCCGCTCGACCAGCTCGACCGTCGAGACCTCGATCCCGTTCGACAGCTCGACGAGCGTCTCCGCCAGCGTGCTGATGTCGAGCTCGTACCTGCGCAGCTCGCCGCGGGCCCGTTCCAGGTCGCGGGCGGCATTCTCGAGTGCTCGCGAAGCCTGCTCGATCTCGAGCCCCACCGAGTTGATGTCAGTCCCGATGCCTCGCAGGCTGGCAGCCAGGTCCGCCTGCACTCGCTGGAGATCGGCGAGCTGTGTGCGCTGGCGTGTCAGCTCGACCTCTATCCGCCGCTGCTCGGCGACCGCCCCGTTGACGGTCGGGTCATTGGCACGCACCGTCGTCTGCCACTGCGTCGGCGCGACGACAATCAGCAGCAGAAGGGCGGCGACCCAGGGCGCGGCGGGACGACTGGCGATCGACATGACTCCGTGACATTTCGAACAGTCGATGCTCCGGTGGCCATCGCGTGGGCTTGCGAGGTGGCACCCGGAACGAACCCCGGACACGGCCGGGGGAGGCCAAGGATACCCTCTATGTCCAGTCGGGCGCCATACGAAATGTTGCGCATCAGTGGCTCAGCATGGCGGTCACGGCAGCAGCGACCGGCCCCAGGAGCACGGGATCGCGCAGTAACGCCGCCACGGTCCCGATGACGAGGAACGGCCCGAACGGGATGTAACTGTCGATTCTGGCGCGTTTGGTCAACAGCAGCACGACGCTGAACCCGGCTGCCAGCAGGGCGGCGATGAAGATGGCGATGAAGATGGCGGGCCAGCCGAGCAGGAGTCCCAGGGCGGCGACGAGGAGGAGGTCACCGAAGGCCAGGCCCCCGCGGATCGCGAGACCCAGCAGCCCAAGCGACGCGACGGCGGCAACAGCCCCGATGACCGCATCGAGCTCCCCGACCCCCGGGTTGAACGGGACGAACGCGACCGCCACCACCAGGAGCGGGTCCAGCAGCAGATGCGGCAGGCGCCGCTGCTCCAGGTCGGTGGCGGTCAGGAGCACCAGCAGCGCAAGGACCATCAGCTGGACGGCGGTCGCCCACGCCGGGAGGCTGGAGCGCCAGGCGATGGCTCCGCCGGCCACCCCCGCGGCTGCGGCGAGCGCGATTGTGCGCAGGCCCGGCCGACGACGGGATGCCTCATCGGCCGGCCAGACGCTGGCGAGCCGCTCGGCCGCACCCCCGAGCGCGGCGAAGGCGATTCCGACCCCCACGGCGACGAGGGTCACCCTGCTAGGCGCCCGCGGAGAAGTCGAGCGCCATCTGGACCAGTGTCGTGACCGCGGTGCCGAGCGAACCCTTCGGGTTGTGCGCCTTGTCGGCGATCAGGTAGGCGCTCCCCGCGATATCGAGGTGCGCCCATGGCACGGTCACGAACTCCGAGAGGAAGACGGCGCTCTTGAGGAGCCCACCCTCCTTTCCGGCGGAGTTGACAATGTCGGCATGAGCCGAATCGAGCATGGCTCGGTACTCGGTCGCGAGTGGCATCTCCCAGAACCACTCCCCAGTCGCCTCGGCCGCGGCCAGCACCTGGCCGCCAAACTCGCGTGGCCTGGCGAAGTACGCGGTGATCATCTCGCCGAAGGCGATCGCCGCCGCCCCGGTCAGCGTTGCCACATCGACGATGTGGGTGGCTCCCTGCGTCTCGGCCCAGTGCAGCGCGTCGGCCAGGATCAGCCGCCCCTCGGCGTCGGTATTGATCACCTCGATCGTCTTGCCATTCATGGCCTTCACCACGTCACCCGGCCGCTGGGCATTCCCACCGGGCATGTTCTCGACCATCGGCGCGACTGCCATCAGCGGGGTCTCGGGCGCGATGCGGGCGACGGTTCGGGCAGCGGCGATGACCGCTGCGGCACCCGCCTTATCGTGCTTCATCTCCTCCATCCGCTCGGGGGCCTTGAGGCTGATGCCGCCGCTGTCGAAGCAGACACCCTTACCCACGATCGCCAGGCGACGGTCGCCGCCGCCCTCCCAGCCAGGCAGCTTGACGGCGATCAGTCGCGGCTCGTGGGCCGCTCCCTGCCCCACCCCCAGCAGGGCACCCATGCCGAGCGCTCGCATCTCGTCGACGCCGAGCACCTCCACGCTGCAGCCGTCCGCGGTCAGCTCGCGCGCGACCTCGGCCATGCGCTCGGGATACAGGTCGTTCGCGGAGCGGTTGGACAGGATCCGACCGAACTCGACCCCGTCGGCGACGATCGCGGCACGGTCCATGAACGCGTCGTCCGGCGCCCCCTCCCCGACCAGGATCAGCTCTTCGACGCTTCGCATCATGGCCGGGGTGTCACGCACTCGACCGTAGTACGCATGGGGACGGAACGTTCCCTGGCTGGCGCCCACGGCGGCTGCCGCGAAGGCGTCGCGATCCTCACCATCGCGCAGCCAGAGGGCCATCGTCCGAACGCCGCGGCCCTGGAGACGTCGAGATGCCGTCGAAGCAATGCGGCGGGCTCGCCAGGCCCCACGCCCGCGGCGGACCCCATTCACGAGCAGGATCCTGGCCGCCCCGATCCCGACCACGTCGATCAGGGCGGTGTAGTGCTCGACGATGTTGAACTCACCCCCGTCGATGGCGCGCCGAATCGCCCCGTTGATGGCGGCATCCAGCTCGGCGAGATCGGGCGGAAACTCGCGGTCCTCGCGATAGATGGGAACGGCCAGGACGTCGGCCTGCACCGATGCAGGGCTGATCGATTGGGCGCGAACCTGCATCGGCTGCTCCAGCAGTTGGCTTGAATCGGGACCGATGGGTGCCGCGCCGGCGGACGCATCGGTCAAGCCAGTATAGACCGCGTCATCTCCGGCTCAGGAGGCCGGATTCGACAGCAACGGCGCCAGGTTGCCGACCACCTGCTCGACTTCGCGGATGGCGGACGCGAGGCGGCGGAGGGACGTGCCGGTGACCGCCGAGCCCTCCTCGGAGAGGACGAGCGCCAGGGCGTTGTCGGCGCCGCGCACCAGCTCGGACGCCTCCGCGTACGCGGACGCCGCCGCCTGCACCGCCGCCGGATCGCGTTCGATGGTTCCGACCGCGATCGCCTCCGCCGCGTCCAGCATCCTCCCGCTGATCGTCATCCAGTACTGAAGCAGCGGCGGGCGCGTTTCCCAGTCCTGGAGTATGGCGAGCGGCGCTGATGCCGCGGCGATGTGCTCCAGGGCGACGGTCGGACGGTCGTCATCGAGGGCGGCGACCGCCGCGCCCAGGGCGGCGACCACTGCGGCGGTCGAATCGCGCCGTTCGACGAAGACCGTGGCCCCGTCGGCAGCGGAGCGAAGCTGAGCGGCGATCTCCAGCAGCTCCGGTCCGCTGTACGAGAGCGCCGGCACGGGTGACACGGGAGGGACCGCCGCGGCCGTGCCCTCGAGCGCATCGAGCGCGCGTCTCGCCGCGTCGGCGAGGGCCGCGTCGGCCTGGAG
>CAZDAV010000076.1:0-5605 GCA_964503725.1 uncultured Steroidobacteraceae bacterium | reverse complement strand
TTGATCAGGGTCGCCTCGGTGTAGCGCGGCGGTGGCTGGGTGAAGTGCTGCTCGGCGGTGACCGCGGTGAGGTCGAGTGGCTCGCCCTCGCGCAGGTCGGGGAGCACCGTCAGCCGCTCGTCCTCCTCGTCGTCCTTCCCTTCGACATACACGGCCTGGTAGCCGTCGAAGACACGCTTGCGCGCACCGGCGTGCAACGTGTAGCGGCCTGCGGAAACGTCGACGCCGACCTGGTCGAAGCGCGCCGGCGCCATCTGGCTGGCGATCGCCCGCTTCCAGATCAGCTCGTAGAGGCGGAACTCGTCCGGCTTGAGCTGATCTCGCAGCGTCTCGGGCAGCCGGCCGAAGCTGGAGGGCCGGATCGCCTCGTGCGCCTCCTGCGCTCCCTTGCTGCGGTTCCGGTAGGCATTCGGCTTGTCGGGCACGAACTCGGCGCCGAAGCGCTGACCGATCAGGCCGCGTGCCTCGGCCACCGCTCCGCCCGCGATCGTGAGCGAGTCGGTGCGCATATAGGTGATCAGCCCGACCTGGCCCTCCGGCAGCGCGACGCCCTCGTACAGCGACTGGGCCACGCTCATCGTCCGTCGCGCCCCGAAGCCGAGCTTGCGCGAGGCCTCCTGCTGGAGGGTGCTGGTCGTGAAGGGCGGCGGTGCCGACTTCTTCTGCTGCGTGCGACTGACCGATGCAACCTCGTACGCCGCCTCCCGCAGGGCAGCCTCGTGCTCGCGGGCCTCCGCCTCGGAGCCGATGCGCGCCTTCTTGCCGTCGATCTTGGTCAGCTCGGCGCTGAAGCGGCCCGTCTCGGCGCGCCGCGCCAGGTCGGCGGCGATGGTCCAGTACTCCTCCGCAGTGAAAGCGTCGATCTCGCGCTCGCGATCCACGACCAGGCGCACCGCCACGCTCTGCACACGCCCCGCCGAGAGGCCCCGTCGGATCTTGCTGCTGACCAGCGGGCTGAGCTTGTAGCCGACCAGCCGATCGATGACGCGGCGGGCCTGCTGCGCGTTGACCAGGTGGAGGTTGACGTCGCGCGGGTGGGCGAACGCCTCGTCGATGGCCGGCTTGGTGATCTCGCTGAAGGTCACCCGGCGGACCCGATCGGCCTCGAGCCCGGCGTAGTCGGCGATATGCCAGGCGATCGACTCGCCCTCCCGGTCGAGGTCGGTGGCCAGCCACACGATATCGGCCTTGCGGGCCAGGTCGGCGAGCTTCTCGAGCTCGCGGCGTCGCTCCTTGAGTGGCTCGTAGCGAGGCGCGAAATCGTGCTCGAGATCTACCCCCAGGCTGCGCTGCGGCAGGTCGCGCACGTGTCCATACGAGGCATGCACCGAGTAACCCGGCCCCAGGTAGCGCTCGATGGTCTTGGCCTTGGCGGGCGACTCGACGATCACCAGGTCGCCGCTGGCACGCTTCTTTCTGGGGGGCATCGGTCAGCGAGTGTAGCGCCGATCAGTCGGCGAAGTCCCACACGATGATCGTCTTCGCGCCCTGGATGGCGATCCCCACCCCCACTCGCGTGAACTTGGTGGAGAGGATATTGCCGATGTGGTTGGCCACGCCGGGGTACGGCTCGGTCATGAACCCGGAGTGGCACCAGTCGAGCATCCCGATCGTCGTCCGGCCGGCCCCGTTGTTCATGCACAGGTTCTCGCCGGACCAGTCGACGACGAGTCCGGCCGCAGCCAACCGCGTGCGATGGGTCGACCCGTTGCGGCCGGTGTGCCCGAAGTAGTCGTAGTTCACCTGCTCCCACGCGTGAGCCAGGGCAACGGCCGTGATGGCATTGTCCAGCCTGAGTGGCGGAAGGCCGTAGGCCGCTCGCGCCGCGTTCACCTGGTTGACGGCATGCTCGACCGCGCCCGCCGGAGGCGCCGCGAGCGGCGCGATTGCCCGCCTCGCGGCAGCCTTGGTGGTGAAGGTGAGCTCGGCGGCCACCGGGTTTCCATCGGCATCGACGGCACCCTCCGCCAGGCTGACGTCGAATCGGTGTCCGGCGGCAAACGCCCTCGCCGGGGTGAACTGCATCTGGGTGTGGGTCCCATTCCAGGTCGTGCTGCCCGCGACGTCGGCGCCGCGATCCGTGACGCGCAGCGCGGCGGCGGCCCGGCTCGGATCCATCGGCTGGCTGAACCAGAGAACCACGGCGGCGTCGCGGACCCCCATGGCGCCGGTCGCTGGGGTCGACGTCACCAGCTGGGCGCCGGGGCGCGTGGTGAACGAGAAGGCGGCACCACCATCGAGCGGATTGCCGTCCAGGTCGTGGGCGCCGATCAGGGTGACGGTGAAGCGGGCATTCGACGCGAGCCGTTCGAGCGGGCGAAAGACGAGGGCATTGCCGCTCCAGCGCAGGATGCCCGGCACGGCGGGGCTCAACACGAACGCGCGCTCGACCTCCGCCCGGTTCATGCGCGCGCTGAATGAGATCTCGATCGACGTTTCGGCGCTGACGCTCGACGCGCTGCCTGACGGCGGGCCGACGGCCTCGAGGCCCGCGGGCTCCAGTGCGGCTGCCCCGCCGGGGGGCTCGGCCACGAAGGTCACCCCGAAGTCGGTGATGCGCGGCGCCGTCTGGGTCGTGAAGCTGAAGCGGGCCGCCCCTCCCATGAGCGCGCCGCCAGCGCTGCGTGCCGTGTCCGCGACGGTGACGGCATAACGGCGATCGGTCGACCAGAGCTGCTGTGGGGTGACGCGCAGGCTCTGCCCATCGTCGCTCCAGTGCAACGCGATCGCCTCGGCTGGCGAGATGGTGAGGGCCGCCTCGACGGAATCGCGGTCCATCGGCTCCGCGAAGGTGAGCGTCACCGCCTCCCAGCTGTGAACCCCGGTGCCGACGCTGACCGGCAGAATGGATATCGGCGGGGGAAGGACGGTGGCGAATCCAGCCTGTGCGGCGGCACCGGCCGAGGCCGCGATGGCGACGGCCAGGGCGATCGCCGCAACCGAGACACGGGTGGCGACTCGATGGCGGCGCAGCTGGGCGGAGAACAACGCTAGGGGTGCGCGGGAGGCCGCGCGAGCACTGCGAATCGAAACCAATAGACCGAGACTCCTGTCACGGGGCGGACCGGCACTGGGCACGACCGGCTGCCTGGTGGCCCGGGAAGTATACCGACCAATCAGGGCGTGAGCTCCCCGCGACGTCCGATTCGCCGCGCGATCAGGGTCGGGTGGAAGGTCGCGCCGCCGTATGACTCGGCCAGGCCGCGCGCCTCCAGGAGCGTCAGCGTGCTGGCCAGTGAGCCCGTCGCGAGGCTCGTGCGGCTCAGCAGCTCCTCGATCGAGGCGGGACGTTTCAGCAGCGACTGGAGCACCAGACCCTCGGTATCCGACAGGCTGGCGACGCTCACCGGGCGCCCGCCCGGCGCGGCCCCAATTTGATGCAGCAGCGCTGCCGCCGAGGTGAGGATGGTGGCGTGGTGATCCGCGATCAGGCGGTTGCAGCCCCGTGAGGCGATGGCATCGATCTGCCCCGGAACCGCAAAGACCTCTCGCCCGTAGTCAATGGCGGCGGCGACTGTCAGCAGGGCGCCTGATCGATCCGGAGCCTCGACCACGACCACGGCCCGCGAAAGGCCGGCGATGATCCGGTTGCGCCGCGCGAAGTCCGGTCGGCCGGGCGAATGCTGCGGCGCCAGCTCCGAGACGAGGGCACCGCCGGTCGACACCAGGCGCGCTGCCAGGTCGCGATGCCGGGGCGGATAGACCCGGTCCAGCGGCGACGGAAGCACCGCAACGCTGCGGCCGCCGGCCGCAACCGCGGCAGCATGCGCCAGTCCGTCGATCCCCATCGCCAGGCCGCTCACCACGGTCACCCCGGCGCGGGCCAGCTCGTCCCCGATCTCCGCAGCACATGCGCGCCCATACCCGGTGGCCCGTCGCGTGCCGACCACTGCCACACACGGGCTCAGCATCGACTCGGGATCGCCGGCCACGTACAGGACGGGCGGCCGCGGATCGACCGATGCCAGCATCGGCGGATAGCCCGCGTCGAGCGCCGTGACCACCTCGCCACCGGCGCGGCGCGTCGCATCGATCACGCGTTCGGCGACGGCCGGCGCTCCCTCCCGTCGCAGGCGGGCCAGGGACGGCGCAGCGTCGTCCGGCAGGCGGGGCAGCTCAGCCAGCAGGGCTGGTCCGGCGGCCCAGGCGGCTCGTGCGCTGCCGAACCGATGGAGGAGCCGCGCGAAGCTGACGGGGCCGACCCCCGGCACCAGGGAGAGGACCAGCCAATACGGCTGCTCGGCGACCGGATCGAGGCTCGCGAGGTCGACCGCCGCCCATCCGCCACGTTCGAACGGGGCTGCCGCCATGGGTCCGTTCGCTCCCACGCCGATCATGCGGCCACCGCCGGAATGCGGTATGAGAGCGCCTCGTCGACATGCTCGCGCGACACGGATTCGGACGCGGCAAGGTCCGCGATGGTGCGCGCCACGCGAGCCGCGCGGTGCACGCGACGGGGTGACAGCCCGAAGGTTCGCGCACGGTGGACGATCGCGCCGGCGGCGTCGGACCCGAAGCCGCGGCCGGCATCCAGGGCGCCGGGCGGCAGCTCTGCGTTGGACGCCCCCTGGCGGAGCATCTGACGCCGCCACGCGGCGGCGATGCGCGCTGCGACGACAGAGCTCGGCTCGATCCCGTCCAACTCGGCCGCCTCGATCGGCTCCGGCTGGGTCATGGTCACCCACAGGTCGATCCGATCGCGGAGCGGCCCCGACAGGCGAGCCGCATAGCGCCGCGCCGTGCTGTCCTCACAAGTGCATGCCCGGGTCCGGGAGTCGCGCCAGCCACATGGACAGGGGTTGAAGGCGGCCAGCAACACGAAGCGGGCAGGCATGGTCAACGCGCCCTCGACCCGTGCGATGGTCACGCTGCCGCCCTCGAGGGGCTCGCGCAGGGCATCGAGCGCATCGCTGCGGAACTGGAGCGTCTCGTCCAGCAACAGGACGCCACGGTGCGCGAGAGACGCCTCACCGGGTCGAACCCGCGGTCCGCCTCCGACCAGCGCCTGGGTTGAGATGGTGTGATGCGGCGCCCGGAACGGCCTCGCTCGAAGCAGCGGCGTGCGGCGATCGAGAAGGCCGGCCACCGAGTAGATGCGGCTCACCTCGATCGCCTCGTCGTCCTCGAGCGGCGGCAGCAGGCCCGCGGCGCAGCGCAGCAGCAGCGTCTTCCCGATTCCCGGGGGGCCGCACAGCGCCAGGTTGTGGTGACCCGCCAGGGCGATCTCCAGCCCGCGTCGGGCGAGCGACTGCCCCTCGACCTCCGCCAGGTCCGGGCCGTGCGCCATGACCTGGCCGACCGGCAGGCCGGTCCGCGCGGCAACCGGCAGGCTGCGTACCCCCGCCAGGTGACTCACCGCTTCCCCCAGCGAGTCGGCGCCATGCACGCGCAGCGCGGCGACCGCCGCGGCCTCCCCCACCGCCGCGCGCGGCACGATCAGGGCCGGGACTCCCCCTTCGCTCACCGCGGCGGCGAGCGCCATCGTCCCCGGCACCGAGCGCAGCCCACCGTCGAGGCCGAGCTCCCCGACCAGGGCCGTCTCGCGCAGCCGCTCGGTCACCGGTAACTGTCCGGACGCGGCGAGAATGCCGACCGCGATCGCCAG
>CAZDAV010000075.1:0-5720 GCA_964503725.1 uncultured Steroidobacteraceae bacterium | reverse complement strand
TGCGGGTCGGCGGGCTCGGATGCTGCCGCCCGCGCATGAACACGAGGTCGGCGCCTCTTCCTGAATCTGGCATCGCGCGACCCGGCGGACGCCTAAGGTCCGGCTTTGACTGTTGATCGGTGGGGCCGGACTGACGAGTGCCGAACGGCTCGATCCGTCGGGGTCGAGCCGCCTGAATGCGCGCGGCGAGCCGATGCTCGGCGCGGAGACTCCGCCGCTGGCTGTCTGCCTCCGGCAGTCAGTTCTCCGTCGGCCCGAAGAGTGGCCAGCTGCGGATGGTCCCGTCCGGCGAGACGTACGACCCATCGGCGAGCACGTGCCAGTCGTCGCCCGGCTCGACGTAGTCGACTTCTTCCCAGCCCTCGCCGATCAAGATCACGCTTGTCCCAGGCGCCTGATCCGACAGCTCGTCCTCGCTGCGGTCGTCACCTGCGGGCGGGTCGTTCATCACAGTTCCTTTCGATCTAGGTCAGGCCGCGCTCCCTGTAGGCTCGCAGCCCTCGCCGACGGACGGCGAACTTAAGGTATGTCACACCCGCCGCTCGGTCCCACGCGTCTCGCTCCACGCGGACGCTGTGGCGGTGGCTTCCTGCGTGGAAGCTGACTTGCGGATCGGCGCGGACGGCCTCGTCCACGTAGACAGGCACGTGCACCAGGTCGGGGATTGGCGGTGCGGTCCCGACGTCACACTCGGGCGCAAGCGCGCCGAACGCCTCCTCGCCCAGCAGCGCCACCCATGTGACGCCAAGCACGCTGGCCAGCTTCCCGACATCGACCTGGTCGGTCGCATCGAGGACGGCGAGCGCGTCGTGGCCGTCGCTGGTATGGACCCCCACAACCTTGGCGAAGCTCGCCGGTTCCACACCTTCGGCGCGAGCAGCCTCGGTGGCGGTGAAGGCGAGTGGGTGCTCCCGGAGCTGGTACCCGACGCCGTGTTCCTGCAGCCAATCCATGAGTGCCGGATATGGCCCGGCGGCTGCGCGTGTGGTCTCCATCTGTCGGACCTCCTCGCACGTGGTGGCAGCGTGTACGGTCGGGCATCGGAAGCTCCGGCGCCCTGCCACGACAACGAGGCTCGGGCCGGAGGCACATGCGCGGCCAGTGCCATCCGGCCAGATCCGGCAGGCCGGTTGCCCTGACTTGGGCTCGGGCCTCGTCCATATCTGGCCATCCGCGCGCGTGCGGGCGTGACATCGATGTGGCCGGGCGTGGCAGGTTCACATGCCGTCGCCGTTTGGCCCACGCCGACCGGGCCGCATGGCCCTTGCCGGGACCCAGCATGCCGTGCGACACCTGTCGCAGCGCCGAGACGGACGATCAACGCTGCTGCGTAGAGGTGGGCGATGCCGAGCAGGGACATGCTCTTTGGGGACGACGGACGGCGGTCGCTGAAGCGGGGCGTGGATGCGCTGGAGGCGGCGGTCGGGGTCACGCTCGGACCAGCCGGCCGCAATGTCGCGCTGGAGCGGCGCTCGGGGCTGCCGCTCATCGTGAACGACGGCGTCACCGTCGCGCGCGACATCGAGCTCAGCGACCCGGTCGAGAACCTGGGTGCCTTGCTCCTGCGTGAGGCGGCGACGAAGACTGAGCAGGCGGTTGGCGACGGCACCACCACCGCAACCGTGCTCGCCAAGGCGATTCTCGACGTCGGCTTTCGTCACCTCGCCTTCGGCGCCGATCCCATGCAGGTCAAGAGCGGCCTGGAGCTCGGGCGCGATGCGGTCATCGGCGCCGTTCGCGCGGCGGCGATCCCGGTCACGGACCGCGCGCAGACCGCGCATGTGGCCAGCATCAGCGCCAACGATCGCGGCATCGGGGAGTTGGTGGCTGACGTCCTGGACCGGGTCGGCAAGGAGGGAGCGATCGACATCGAGGCGTCGCAGACGCTGCATCACGCGGTCGAGTACGTCGATGGCCTGGCGTTCGACAGCGGCTACCTGTCGGGCTATTTCGTGACAGAGCCCGAGGGCATGAAATGCGTCATCGAGGAGCCGCGCATCCTCATCACCGACGGCGAGATTTCGGCCGTCACCGATCTCGTGCCGATGCTTGAACGTCTTATCGCCGCCGGCGAGCGCGCGCTCGTGGTGCTCGCCAATGACGTTCGTGGCGACGCGCTGGCGACCCTGGTCGTGAACCGGATGCGCGGCACGCTCGACGTGGTGGCCGTCAAGCCGCCCGAGTTCGGCGATCGCCGACGCGAGCTCCTCGACGACGTGGCTGCGGTGACGGGAGCAACCATCCTGGCCGCCGAACGGGGCCGGGTCCTCAAGGATGCCGACCTGTCCGACCTCGGACGGGCGAGGCGCGCGGTGGTGACCTCGGAGCGGACGACGATCGTGGGACGAGGCGGCGATCGACGGGCTGTTCGGCGGCGGGTGAAGGCGCTGCAAGCCCAGCTCGCCGAATCGTCGAGCGAGGATGAGCGCGAACAGCTGCGGCGACGGCTGGCGCGGCTGACCGGCAACGTTGCGGTCATTCGCATCGGTGCCGCGACCGAGGTGGAGTACCTGGAGCGACAACACCGATTCGACGACGCACTCCTGGCAACCAAAGCGGCCCTCGAGGAGGGCATCGTGCCCGGCGGTGGCGCCACCTTGCTCCACGCCATCGGTGCGCTCGACTCACTGGCGTTGTCCGGAGATGCCGCGGTGGGCGTCGAGTGCCTGGCCAGCGCGCTGCGCGAGCCGCTGCGGCGCATCTCGGACAATGCCGGCCATGACGGCGGCCTGGTCGTGGCGACCGTCCAGCAGCGTCAGGCTGGTGAAGGGGGCCGCATTGGCTTCGACGCGGTCAGCGGCCAGTACGTCGACATGTTCGAGGCCGGCATCGTCGATCCGGCCAAGGTCGTGCGCAGCGAGGTGGAGAACGCCGTCTCGGTGGCGGCCATGATCATGTTGGTCGAAACCGTGGTCACCGAGTCGGTCCAGGACGGGGACCGGGCCCTCCCGGCGGCGCGCCGGGCATGACGCAGGCCGTGCCAGTCGGCCTGTCCGGGCCAGCTCTGCTGGCTGACCGGCTGCTCAACAAGGACACCGCCTTCAGCGACGACGAGCGCGACGCGTTCGCTCTGCGTGGGCTGCTGCCGCCGCGGGTCCTGACCCTCGAGCAGCAGGTCTGCCTGGAACTCGAGCATGTGCGCCGCAAGTCCGACGACCTGGAACGCTACATCGGTCTGGCGGCTCTCCAGGATCGCAACGAGACGCTCTTCTACCGTCTGTTGCGGGACAACCTCGAAGAGCTGATGCCCGTCGTCTACACGCCGACGGTGGGGAGGGCGTGCCAGGAGTTCAGCCACATCTTCCGTCGGCCGCGCGGGCTGTGGCTCACCCCGCGAGACCTCGACCGCATGCCCCGGCTGCTGCGAGAGGCCGCAGCCGGCGACGTGCGGCTGATCGTCGTGACCGACAACGAGCGAATCCTGGGCCTCGGCGATCAGGGCGCCGGCGGCATGGCCATCCCGGTCGGCAAGCTCTCCATCTACGTGGCAGCCGCCGGGCTGCATCCCACGTCGACGCTTGCCGTGTCGCTCGACGTCGGCACCGACAACGCGGGCCTGCTCAACGACCCGCACTACGTGGGCCAGCGGGCCCCCCGGCTTCGCGGTACGGCCTACGACGAGTTCGTGGAGCGCTTTGTCGAGGCAGTCCTGGCCACCCACCCGCGGGCGCTCCTCCAGTGGGAGGACTTCAAGGGCACCAATGCGCTGCGCCTCCTGGAGTGCTACCGCCATCGGTTGGCGAGCTTCAACGACGACGTCCAGGGGACGGGCGCGACCGTCCTCGCCGGAGTGCTGGCCGCCGCGCGTCTGGTGGAGCTGCCGCTGGCCGGGCTCCGGTTCCTGGTCGTTGGCGCTGGCGCCGCCGGGATCGGCATCGCCCGCCAACTGGCGCATGCGATGGCCGAGGCTGGCACGGATCCGAAGGCCGCGATCGCGATGATCGATCAAGGTGGTCTGATCCACACCGGACGCGTGCTCACGGCGGAGAAGGCCGAGTTTGCGCTCGATCCGGCGGCGTTCATCCCTGACCTGATCGGCGCCGGCGGTGGGGTCGAGCTCTCAGCCGCGATCACATTCTGGCGACCGCACGTGCTCATTGGCACCACCGCCGTCCAGGGGCGCTTCGACGAGGCCACCATCCGAGCGCTGGCTATGGTGGCCGACCGACCGGTCGTGCTGGCCCTGTCGAACCCGATCACGGCCTGCGAGGTCACGCCGGCCAGTGTCTTGGCCTGGAGCGATGGCCGCGCGGTGGTCGCCACCGGCAGCCCGTTCGACCCGGTCATGGTCGGTGGGACGCCGCGGGTGGTGGCCCAGGGCAACAACGCGTTCGTGTTTCCCGGCCTCGGGCTGGGCGCGATCGTTGCCGAAGCGCGCGAGGTGACCGACGGCATGCTGCTGGCGGCCGCCGATGCCCTGGCCGCATCGATCTCCGCGGACCGGCTGGCCGCAGGGGCGCTCTATCCGCCGATCGCTGACCTTCCGGCGCTGGCCCGATCGATCGCCTGTGCGGTGGTCCGCAAGGCGCGTGACTCCGGCTTCGGACGCTTCCTGCCAGACGACGGGGTCGAGGCGGCCGTCGACGCAGCGATGTGGAATCCAGCCTACGTCCCGTACCGTCCGGCGCGGCGAACAGGGTGAGGATATTGCTAGCAGCGGTCGTCCCGAGTGTGCCTCCGTGGACGATGCCGGCATCACGTACCAGATTCCGCTAGGGCTGATCCGCACTGCCGGATGATCCAACCTTGGAGCAGCGGCCAGGGCCGTTTGGCCTTGTGAATGCCCACGACGTCGCGCGGCGTTGGCCTGGCCGCCTGCGAAGCCAGCTGTCGATTGCCGCAGCCACGCGTTTGCCGTCGCCGACGGCGTGGACCACGGTGGCTGCGCCACGCACGACGTCACCACCGGCAAAGATGCCGGGGATCGAGGTCGCGCCCGAGTCGTCGACGACGACGCGGCCCGCCGCGTCGGTGGCGAGACCGGCATCGGCCCCGGCCAGCCACGGATCGGCCCGGCTGCCGAGGGCGACGATCACCCGCTCGGCGTCCAGCTCGAATTCCTCGCCGGTCGGCTGCGGCCGGCGTCGGCCCGAGTCGTCCGGCTCGCCGAGGCCCATCCCGGCGCAGCGCAGGCCGCACGCGCGACCGTCGGCGTTACCGAGGATCGCGACCGGCTTGGCCAGGAAGGCGAACCGCACACCCTCGGCCTCGGCCTGGTGGAGCTCGTCGGCGCAGGCCGGCAGCTCGGCGCGTCCGCGGCGATAGACGATCGTCACCCGCTCGGCGCCGAGCCTGAGCGCGCTACGCGCCGCGTCCATCGCCACGTTCCCACCGCCGAGCACGACGACCGACCGCGCGTGCAGGTCCGGATCGGTGTCGCCGGGCCGATTGATGCGCTCGAGGTAGTCCGCCGCGGTGAAGACGCCGGACAGCTCCTCTCCGGGCACGCCGGGCATGACCGACGCGCCGACGCCGACGGCCACGAAGATCGTGTCGAAGCGCGCCCGCAGCTGCTCGAGCGTCTCGGTCGCGCCGATGGGCTCGCCGAGCTCGAAGCGGACCCCGAGTCCGCGGAGCGCGCCGATCTCGGCGTCCACGACCTCTTTCGGCAGGCGGAACCCCGGAATGCCGTAGCGGAGCACCCCGCCGGCGGCGGCGTAGGCGTCGAAGACGGTCACGGCGTGCCCGCCGCGCGCGAGCTCCCCGGCGCAGGCGAGGCC
>CAZDAV010000074.1:2977-5725 GCA_964503725.1 uncultured Steroidobacteraceae bacterium | reverse complement strand
GCAAGCGCTCCTTCGAGATGGTGCTCCAGCTGCCCGATGCCCTTGACCTGCTGACGATCTCGGTCGAAGCCGGGCTCGGCTTCGACGCCGCCCTGGCCAAGGTGGTCGAGAAGATGGAGGGGCCGCTTATCAATGAGTTCCGCCAGGCGCTGGCCGAGATTCGCATGGGCCGCAGCCGGCGCGACGCGATGCGAGACATCGTGGCGCGCGCCGACGCGCCGCCGATCAGCAACTTCATCGGCGCCATCGTGCAGGCCGAACAGCTCGGCGTGCCGATCGCCAAGGTGCTGCAGATCCAGTCGCAGCAGCTCCGCATCGAACGCCGACAGCGGGCCGAGGAGGCTGCCGCCAAGGCACCGGTGAAGATGCTCTTCCCGATGGTCGGCTGCATCTTCCCCACGATCTTCATCGTCATCCTTGGCCCGGCCATCCTGACCGTTATGGGCGGCGTCGGAATCTGAGGTGACGTCGTCCATGCGGCCGGCGATCCTGCTGGTCGATGACGATCGGACCCTCCTCCCGCTCCTTGCCCGGCGGCTTGTCCGCGAGGGGTACGAAGTCAGGACGGCACTCTCCGGGCGCGGAGCCCTTGCCTCGCTTGAGCAGGGTTGGCCTGCCCTCGTCGTGATCGACCTGATGATGCCCGGCATGGACGGCTTCGAGCTGTGCCGCCGCGTGAAGCAGATCGCCGACCTGCCGATCATCATCCTGTCGGCCGTGGATGCCAGCGAGTCGAAGGTGCGGGCGCTCGAGACCTATGCCGAGGACTACATCACCAAGCCGTTCGACCCCGCAGAGCTGGTGGCGCGCGTGCAACGTGTCCTGCGACGCACGTCTGTCGGCCGGACCGAGGTGCAGATCGGCGAAGAGCTCTCGATCAACCTGGCCTCGCGGACGGTCGTGACCCCGGACGGCAGCGTGCCATTGACGCCGACCGAGGCACGGCTTCTCCACGTCCTGATCGCATCGCTCGATCGCAGTGTCTCCACCGACACGCTTCTGGACCGGGTCTGGTCCGATGCCGACGGGGCGGACCCGTCGTACGTGTGGGTCACCGTCCGACGGCTGCGCCGCAAGATCGAGCCGGACCCCGACCAGCCGCGATACCTGCTCACCGACCGCGGCATCGGCTATCGGCTCGCCTCGAATCCGGTGGCGCGCGGCCTGGCGGTCGGCGCCGGCACCTGACGGGCGTGCCCCGCTTCTCCTTCCGCGCCCGGATCGCCATCGTCATCCTGGTCGCCAGCCTCGCGCCGCTCGTGACGTTCGGCCTGGCGGTTGGCGCCGATGCCGCGGCCCTGGCCAGCGGCGAGGCATTGCGCGAGCTGCTGGTCCTGTTCGTGGTGGGGGCGATCGCGTTCGCCATCCTGCTCAGCGTTGCGCTGCTCGTCCTCATCGGACGCGACCTCGACCAGATCACCCGGCTCACCGAGCGCGTCCGGGGCGGTGACTTCAGCGTTCCCACCGCCGCCGGACGCGGCGACGAGCTTGCCCAACTGGCGGAGGCGCATCGCCGGCTCGCCGCGTCGCTCGAGGTACGGGACCGCCAGCTGCATGATCTGGCGCTGCATGTCGGGGCGGCGACCATCACCGCTCCCGCGTCGGAGGTTGCCACCCAGGTCGTGGCCGCCGCGCGTGACGTGACCGGCGACCCAACCTGGTCGCTCGCCATCCTGGTCAGCCCGGATGAGTCACTCCTCTCGACCGGTGCGTATGAACCCGGCCAGCCCATCGGGCCGATCGAGGAGTTGCACCGCTGGGCGTCAACGGTTCGGCTCGAGGAACGCGAGCCCGACCGCAGCGGTGGCATGCTGCCCGCCATCCATGTCGAGGGCCCGTGGGGCGCGTTCGTGGTCGTCCAACTCGAGAGCGCGGACGGCCTGCGGGCCGTCCTCACGGCACCGTGGGAAGGTCGCCAGTTGCCGACCGCGGCAGAGCGCAGTCTCTTCAGCCTTCTCGGACAGAATGCGGCGACCGCCATCGACCACGCGCTCCTCTACGCCCGCCGCAACGAGCAGGCCGCGGCCCTGGACCGCATGGCGGCATTCCAGCGCGACTTCCTGCGGGCGATCACGCACGACCTGCAGACGCCGCTCACCAGCATCCGCGTGCTTGCCTCGGAGCTGCGCGAGTCGTCGAAGCTGCAGGACGATGCCGGCAACAACCTGGTGCTGATCGAACAGCAGGCAGAGCGCCTGCGGCGCATGGTCTCGCAGCTGCTCGCCGTCTCGCGCCTCGAGGCCGGCGCGCTCGTCCCGCGCCAGGACCTCTTCCGCGAGGAGCCGATTGTGCGGCGCGCCTGGGAGGCGCTGCACCTGGCCGACCATACCTTTGCGCTGGAGTCGGTCGGCGAGAACCACCTGGTGGTGGGCGACGCGGACCGTTTCGAACAGATCCTGTGGGCCATTCTGGAGAACGCGGCGAGGTACTCGGACTCCGGCACCGAGATCGCGGTTCGGATCGGTGCGTCCCCCAACAGGGCCGGTGAGCTGGTGGCCGAGGTGGCGGTGAGCGACGCCGGCCACGGCATGGATCCGGCCACGGCGGAGCACGCATTCGACCAGTTCTTCCGCGGAGCGGACGCCCGCGAGCGGGTCCCCGACGGCAGTGGCATCGGTCTCTACGCCGCACGCGGGCTGGCCCGCGCGATGGGTGGCGACATCGAGCTCGAGAGCCGACCGGGGCATGGCACGACCCAGCGCATACGCCTCCCGGCCGAGCCGGCGGGGGCCGAGGATGGCGGCTGAA
>CAZDAV010000074.1:0-2877 GCA_964503725.1 uncultured Steroidobacteraceae bacterium | reverse complement strand
CGGCGACGGCAAGGTCTACGTCTTCGACGCGGCCCACTGCGGCATGCCGCGCCTGGGTTCCGGCGCGGCCGGAACCGGCGACGAGTGGACCGGCAACCTCGGCGGCAGCAACCCGGCCCCGGTCACGACCTACTACAACCTGTGGAATACCAACGGCACGCCATTCACCTTCGACGATGACACGCTGGTCTACGCCTCCGGTTCCCTCTTCGAGAAGGGCATCAGCAACAACAACACGAGCTACGTCGACGAGAGCGGAGCGCATGGCAGCGGCCCGACGCAGTACGCCTCGAACGGCGGCACGATCAAGCGCTGCGATCGCGTGACGGACACCCCCGCCTATGCCTACCACCTCAAGTGGTGGCAGATCCCGGTGACGGTCGCGGCCGGCAACTACCGGCTGCAGATGACGACCACCAACGTCCTCCTGCCGGCCGTCGGCTCGAGCGGCTTCGGCGGTGGGACGCAGCCAGCGGGGTCCCAGCCCAGCGCCAACGTCGGAGCCGCCAACCGCTTCTCGCTCGAGGTCACCAGTGCCGGCGGCAGTCCCCGCGTCTACGGCGCCGGGCGCATGGCCGCCTACACCAACATGCAGGCCGGCACGCAGCAGTTCTACCTGGCCCAGATCGACGCCACCGCCGGCCGCGGCAAGACCATCGTGATCGACCTCTACGACCCCGGCGACGTTAGCAGCCAGGCGCCACTCGGCGGCGGCTGGCTCCAGATCCTCAACCCCGACGGGAACGTGTACAACCCGGCGACCCTCTCCTTCACCAGCGTCTCCAAGGCCGGCGTGGTCGGCCCGTCGGGCACGAACGTGACCTGCATCCAGACGAACCGGCCCAATGGCCCGCCCAGCTTCGCCGTGCCGGTCGGCTGCCCCACCATCTACGGCGGGGGCAACCAGTTCGACTCGTACTGGTTGAAGATCCTGATCCCCCTGCCGGCGACCTACGGTGACTCCGGCCTCCAGCCCGCTGGCACGCCGGCCCCGGGCTGGTGGAAGATCCAGTACACCGTCGGCGGCGGCAACGACACGACGACCTGGCAGGTCAGCATCCGGGGCAACCCGGTCCACCTGATCAAGCCCTAACCGATGCGCACCGCCGCTTGGCGCCTCGTGCGCCGCCGCAGACATCCGGAGAAGGGCCAGTCGCTGGTCGAGTTCGCCCTTGTCTTCCCGATCTTCATTCTCCTGATCATCGGGCTGATCGAATTCGCCGTGCTGTTCAGCCGAATCCTGAACGTGAACTACGCGAGTCGCGACGCCGCGCTGATCGCCGCCGAGGTTGGTGACGCGGCCGGCGGCGACTGCATCATCCTCGATACCCTGGACGACGCGCTCGAGGGCACAACCAGCCGGTCCGACATCGAGGAGGTGCGGATCTTCTGGGCCGACGCCAACGGCGTGGAGAAGGCCGGGGAGGCGAACATCTACCAGCGCGGCGGGATCGGGACATCGTGCACCTTCGCGACCGGGGTGACCGTGACGGTCCCCTACACCGCCGTGTCGCTGAACTATCCCGCGTCCGAGCGGTGTTCGATCCTGGCGGGCTGTGGGGCGCTGCACCCGGGCCCCGACATCATCGGCGTCGCCATCGAGTTCCATCATGATTGGCTGACGCCGCTGCCGAACCTCGTCTCGGTTCCGCCCACCGGCATCGACTTCACGCGCAGCAACACCATGCGCATGGAGCCGATCCTGTGATCCGCAGACTGCATCGGCATGGGGCTCGAGGACCGCGCGGCCAGGCGATGGTCGAGATGGCCATGATCCTGCCGATCCTGCTGCTGCTCGTGCTCGGCATGCTCGAATTCGGCATCGCCTTCGACCACAACCTGACCCTCGAGTACGCCACGCGGGAGGGTGCTCGCACGGGCGCCGCCCTCGCGAACGGCGGCGGGCCGCTCGGCTGCGGGTCGGGACAGAGCCAGAATGCAGACCAGGTCGACCCGGCGATCATCGAAGCCGTCCAGCGTGTGCTGACCAGCAAGGGGTCGCCGGTCGACGTCAGCGAGGTCTTGCAGATTCGCATCTACAAGGCGGATGCGAATGGCGACGAGGTCTCCCCGGCCAAGGTGAACCGCTGGGTGTACGTCGGCCCCGGGATGGGCGACCTCAGCGTGCAGGGCCTGGTCGATGGCACGTCGCGCCTCGACTTCCGAGCGGATACGGCAGTGCAGAGCTGGCTGACCTGCACCCGCACCAACGCGGACCCACCGGACTCAGTCGGCGTCAGCCTCGTCTACAAGTACTCGTTCCAGACGCCGCTCGGTGCCCTGCTCAGCCTGGTCGAGATCGACATGCACGACCGTACCGTGATGGCGCTCAATCCGACGAACAAGTAACCGGCCCATCGGGATCGACCCGGCTCACGCGGTGAGCAGCGCCGACAGGGAGGCCCGACACGGCCGGGCGCACCCCGCCACCCGCATGGCTCCGACGTGAACCGATACGTCCGAATCCAGAACCTGACACGCAGCACACCGGTCGTTGACCGGTGCCGCGTGGCGAGCAGCCTGAGGGACCGTACCGTGGGACTGCTTGGCACGCCGGAGCTGCATCCCAACGAGGGACTGCTCCTGGAGCGAACCACGTCGATCCACATGTTCTTCATGCGCTACCCGATCGACGTCCTCTTCCTGGATCGGTCGGGCCGGGTGACCCGCACCATTTCACGGCTCGGCCGGTGGCGCGTCGCATGGGCACCGCGCGGGACGCGTGACTGCATCGAGCTGCGTGCCGGGGCGCTGGAGGGGACGGGGACCAGGCGCGACGACCTGCTCCAGTTCGAACCGGTCCCTTGACGGCTCCTCCACGCCACTGGGCCATCGCATCCATGGCCTGATGCTCGGGTAAGCCGGCGGTAATTCCGC
>CAZDAV010000073.1:0-5773 GCA_964503725.1 uncultured Steroidobacteraceae bacterium | reverse complement strand
TCGGCGTCGGGTTGCTCCAGGCGGCCTCATCGGTGGCCGCCGGGTGGCTCGGCGACCGCATCGGCCTCGTGAACACGATGGTCTTCACCCACCTGCCGTCGAACGTGCTTCTCGCCCTCATCCCGTTCGCGCCCACGCTGCCGATCGCCTTCGGGCTGCTCCTCGCGCGATCGGTGCTCTCACAGATGGACGTGCCGGCACGCCAGGCCTTCGTGGTGGCTCTGGTGGATCCCTCGGAGCGCACGGCCGCGGCCGCGTACACGAACGCGGCGCGTCACCTCGCGCGCCCGGTGGCCCCGATCCTGGGCGGCGCGCTCATGCAGAGCCTGTGGGTCGGCGCGCCATTCGTCCTCGCGGGCGGGATCAAGGCGCTGTACGACATCGCGCTCTACGTGCGGTTCCGCCGCGCCCTCGATCGCTGATTCCCGGGGGCCATTTGTAACAAGGCAAGTTACGTGGGGAGACGCGCTAGGTACCTGTCTGTGGTGCGAACTCCCAGCTGGTCCAGCGCACCACCTTCACCACGATTGCGGGGCCGAAAATGCTGCTGCAGCCGCGCGGGCCTCTCCGTAGCTCACAAAACTACGAATTGCGGGGGGCGGAGAATCGGCTCAGCTCGATGAGCGATACCGATGGCATCGGCAGCTCGAAGGTGAGCTCCAGCCGGCCTGCGACCGCCTCCGTCACGCGCTCGGGCTCAAGCTTGGCCAGGACGTTGCGTCGGCGGAGCTCGGTCCAGGTCGCGTCGTCCGGCCAGTCACGGCCGTTCGACAGCTCCTGCCAGTCGCGGGCAATGTTCGAATGCGTCTCGTCGACACGCCAATGGCGCACGCGCCACCGCCCCGCGCCGAGGCCGTCGATCGCCAGCGCAACGGTGCGGTCGAGCAGCGGATCGCCACCCACCTTGGCGTGGTCGATGGTCGCGTTCCAGGTCAGGACCGAGACGCGGCCGTCGGCATGCCGGGTGGCGATGGCGTCGACCAGCGCAGCAGCGCCATCCCCGGAGGCCGCCACGGCAAGGCGCTCGTCCCCGAGCGACTCCAGCATCCGCAGCGTCCACCAGCGCGGCTTGCGTAGATTGCCGACCGACAGCAACCCGAAGCCGCCGTGCAGCAGCTTCGGCGGGCGGCCGAGCTCCTCGAAGTGGTCGCTGATCACCCAGTACGCCAGCGACTCCAGACGCCCCATCACCCCGGCCATCCCCAGGACCAGGAAGGCGCCCGCGAAAGGCGAGTCGTGCAGCGGGTTGAAATGGGTGGCGTTGACGCCCCACTCGGTCCACCACGTCGGCGTCTCACGCGGGAAGCCGTGACGCTCGTAGATGGGCCGCAGGTCGAGCGGCACGTTGCCGTAGGTGTGCGTCGTCACGAAGTCGACGGGCAGTTCGCGCGAGGAGGCGAAGGCAAGCAGCTCGTCGATCCAGCCATCGGCCGCCGACGACGGACCGCCGACGCGCAGCAGGGCATCCACCGATTTCACGGCGCGGGCGGTGAGCTCATACAGGCGCAGGTACTCGTCGCGCGTGCCGCTCCAGAAGACCTCGAGGTTGGGCTCGTTCCAGACCTCGAAAGGCCAGCTGCGGACCTCGGGCAGCCCGTATCGCTCAACGAGGTGCGCGACGAGGTCGCGGACCAGCGCCTCCCAGCGATCCCAGTCGCGCGGAGGCGAGATGTGGGCGACGTACTCGAAGACCGTTGCGTGCGGATCGCGCGCCAGGTCGCGCGGCATGAACGACAATTCCACGATCGGCTTGAGGCCGAGCTCGATGAGCGCGTCGTACACGCGATCGATGCCCGAGAAGTCATGGACGGCACGCCCATCGACCTCGCGGTACACGCCGAGCTCGTCGTGAAGGATGGCGTGCGCTCTGACCGCCCGCACCCCGAGCTCGGAGCGTGCCAGGCGCAGCGCCTCGGCGAACTCTTCGCCGATACGGCTGCCGCCGGGCCCCTCTCCGTAGTGCAGCTGCGACAGGTGCTCCGATCCGATCATGGGGCGCCAGGGCCGCTCCAGCCGGCCGACGACACTCTGCGCGTCCACCTCGATGCGGACCGATGCATCCCCTCCCACGAGCGGCGTCGCCGCCGCGCCCTCGCTTCGCTCGCCCATGAGACCGGGATCGCCGGGCCCGTTGCCCGCGGCCGAGATGGCGCTGACCGCCCAGAAGGCCGGCCGGCCGGCGGGAGCCGTGGTGTCTGCGAACGGTGGCCCCGGCACGGCCATCACGTCGGGGTTGCCGGTGTCGATCGGCACGAACGGCCCATCGGCCGTCGGCGCGCGCTGCACGACGTAGCCGATCGCGCCCTCGACAGGCTGCCACTCGAGCGTGACCTGGCCGCGGCCAGCCGTCGCGCCCAGGCCGGTCGGGGCCGCAAGCCGGGGAGCGCCCTCCTCCGCCTCGGGCGCCGCGTCGCTGCGACGACCGATCCGCGCTTCCCAGTCGGCGCGGGCGTCAGCCACGGGCGGAGGCGTGGTCACCGGTCAGGGAACAACCCGCCCGGCGTTGAACTCCTCCATCTCCATGAGCGGCCGCAGGGACGCCTCGAGCTCGACGGCCAGGTAGCGCTGCAGTTGGTCGTCGAGCAGCTCGTTGGCGATGGCCGCGATGACCATGCCCTGGTCGAGTGCCAGGTAGCGATCGGCGATCTGGCCGCTGGCCACGTCGACCGCGTCCTTGAAGCCGCCCTTGCCGTACAGGTTCGGGAAGCGGACCTGGATCGCGCGCAGGTTCGCCATGGCCGCGTCGCGCTGGAAGTCGAGCGCCAGGAACGACGCGTGCGGCGTCACCACCCCGCTGCCGTAGCTCTCGATCGGATCCGGCGGCCGGGGACACCCCGGATCGTCGGAGCCGTAGTCAACCAGCGCCTGGCGCTCCTGGTCCGAGGTGTAGCCGAGCGGCTCCATCCCCAGCGCATCGACCCCGTACTCGCGGTAGCCGCCGGCGGGGTTCGCGGATGGAGAGAAGCCCCAGAAGCCGTACTTGGCCTCGTCCAGGCCGTACTCGATCTGCGCCTCGGCGTACAGCGGATGGGTGATCGCCCACGAGCGCGGGCCCCATTGCTCCTCGGGCACCACCAGCGGGACCATGAACGCCTCGAACATGCTGCCGCCCCAGGTGGGGACGAACTTCTTGTCGGCGTAGCGATAGGCGCCCTCGAAGACATGGACCGTCTTGCCGTTGACCACGTAGTCGCGCCACGCGCCATCGGGGCGCATCTCCTGCCACTTCCAGTCGCAGTTGTCCTGGAAGGTGCGCCAACCACCGAAGTAGTGGTCCGCCGGGATCTGGCCCATGGCGATGCCCAGGTACGACGCGATGCGCGGCTCGGTGTTGAAGGCCCCGTAGTGGTGGCAGGTGTAGTACACGTTCGCGCCGCGGCCGCGGTAGTTGCCGGGGGTCGAGCAGGGCGACGGCGGGTCGACCCAGAACCCGCCGCGGATCAGCCCGGTCCCCGCGTCGCGGTTGCCGTCCGGGTCGTAGTAGAAGCCGAAGTCCATGCTCTGGGCCAGCGTCCGAGCGCGCGCCGACAGCTCCGGAACGGCGTTGGCGACCATCAGCAGGCCGGCCGCCAGCCAGCCGTTGTCTACGCTCGACGCGAACGGCTCCACCGCGTCGTGCGGCGGCTCGGGCCAGGTCGTCAGCTTCGCCCCGCTGCTCGGGTCGTACCAGTTGTAGAACTGACCAGAGTCGGTGTGGCGTTCGAGCTGCTCCACCGATCCGATCGTCTTCGTCATCCGATCGAGCGCTTCGACGGCCGATATGAGGCCGAGGTCGCGCGCAGCGATGACCGCCCACATGTACATCGCGATGTTCGTCGGGGACGTGTACGCCGCCCGGCTCTGAGGCTTCAGATCCCCGCCGATCCAGTCGGACGGCAGTCCCGTCCTCGGGTTGACGAGCTTCACGAACGAATGCCAGGTCGCCGCTCCCCATTGCTGGAGCGTCGCCCGGTCGGCGGCGTTGAGGTCGTGCGAAGCCGATGTGGCGACCGGTGTGGCCAGCGTGACCGTCAGCGTCAGCGCAAGGATCAGAAGCGTCCTGCATCGGTTCATTCGTTCAATCCCCTCTGGCTTGTGATGCATCAACCCTTGATGCCGGTCATTGCGATGCCCTGTGTGAAGTAGCGCTGGAGCACGATGAAGACGATCAGTACCGGCAGCACGACGACGACCGATCCGGCGAGCAGCAGCCCCAGGTTGCTGGTCTGCTGGCCGGTGGCGAACAGCGCGATCGCGACCGGCAGCGTGTACATGTCCTCAGTGCTGGCCACCACCAGCGGCCACAGGAAGCTGTTCCAGGAACCGAGGAAGGTGAGGATCCCGAGCGTCGCCAGCGGCGCCGTGGAGAGCGGCAGGATGATTCGGAAAAAGATGTAGTACTCGCCCGCCCCGTCGACGCGCGCCGCGTCGAGCAGCTCGTCGGGGATGCCCTGGATGAACTGGCGCATGAGGAACACGCCGAACGCTCCCGCCAAGAACGGCAGGATGAGGCCCAGGTGGGTGTTGACGAGGCCCATGTTGGCGACCAGGACGAAGAGCGGCATGAAGGTCACGATGCCGGGCACCATCAGCGTGCCGAGCACCAGCACAAAGAGCACCCGCTTGCCGCTGAAGTTCAGCTTGGCCAGCGCGTAGCCGAGCATCGAACCGAAGAGCAGATTGCCGGCGGTTACGCCGGCGGCCACGACGGCCGAGTTGAAGAAGTAGCGCACGAAGTTGAGCCGGTCGAACAAGTCGGCGAAGTTCTCGAGCGTCGGCCGCTCGGGGAACCACGTCGGCGGCACCTGGCGCAGCTCGCCGGTTGTCTTGAACGCGCCCAGGAGCATCCAAACGAACGGCATGACCACGAGGATGAGCCCGATGACGAGCAGCACGTAGAGCCACAACGCGCTGCCTCGCCGCGGCGAGGCCCGCCCGCGGGCGGGCATCGGCAACGGGGCCTCGCGCCCCGGGGTGATGGTCACCATCGGTCCGGCCATCAGCTTTCCGATCGGAACAGGCGGAACTGGAACAGGGTCAGCAGCGCAATGGCGATGAACAGGATGTAGCTGATCGACGCCGTGAAGCCGTAGTTGCCGAAGCTGAACTGGTTGTAGGCGTGGAAGGCGATCGACAGCGTCGAATCGAGCGGGCCGCCCTGCGTCATGACGAACGGCTCCTCGAAGAACTGGAGGTAGCCGATGCTGGTGATGACTGCGGCGAACAGCAGCGTCGGCCGCAGCAGCGGCAGCGTGATGCTGCGGAAGCGCTGCCAACGGTTGGCGCCGTCGACTTCCGCCGCCTCGTAGAGGTCCTGCGGGATGGACTGCAAGCCGGCCAGGAAGATGACCATCAGGAACCCGAGGCTCCGCCAGGCGGCCATGGCGGTCAGCGACCAGAGCGCGTAGCGCTCATCGGTGAGCCAGCCGGGTCCATCGATCCCGACAACGGACAGGAGCCCATTCACGAGGCCGGTCTCCGATCCGAGCAGGAGCCGCCAGATGACGGCGACGGCCACGATGCTCGTGACCACCGGCATGTAGTAGCCGACGCGGAACGCCGCTCGAAACTTCACGACGCCCTGGTTGAGGCCCACCGCCGCCAGCAGGCCCAGGGTCATCGCCAGCGGGATGCCGACCAGCACGAAGGCCGCAGTGTTCGCCGCTGCCTTCTGGAATTGCTGGTCGCCGAGTACGGCCAGGTAGTTCTCAAAGCCGACGAGCTCGACCGACAATGGGCTGCGCAGGTCGGTGACCCGCAGGTCGGTGAAGCTGGTGATCAGCGCGACCAGGAT
>CAZDAV010000072.1:0-5842 GCA_964503725.1 uncultured Steroidobacteraceae bacterium | reverse complement strand
GACGACACCGAGGGCCACCGCCACACCCCGTCTTCGGCGCACCAGCCGGACTGACGTGGTCGTCGATGACGATCTGACCGCCGCACTCACAGCCCTGAGGGCCGTGGGGCGGCGGTCATCTGTTGCCCGCGCCGTAGAGGGAGACGTTGAGCTGCGTCTCCTGCAGTCGATCGCGGATGCCACGGCAAGCCTCTTCGACGCCGAGGCATCCTCGATCGCGCTCTTCGAGACCGATCCGGATCGGCTGGAGTTCCGCGTCGCCGCAGGCGCTCAGGGCGCCGGCGCAGTTGGCCTGCGGGTCAAGCCCACCGAGGGGATCGCCGGATTCGTTTTCTCCAGCGGGCAGGCGTTGGCCCTGACCGATGTCGCCTCCGATCCACGGTTCAACATCAAAGCCGCCAAACGCACCGGCTATCTCCCGCGCTCCATCGCGGCGGTCCCACTCCTTGACGACCAGGGGTCAGTCGGCGTGCTCCAGGTCCTGGATAAGCGCGGCTCGCCAAGCTTCTCATTGCGGGACATGGAGCTCCTCGCGATCTTCGCCAGGCAGGCGACGACGGCGATCGCCGCCACGCGAGTCCACCGCGACACCGGGCGCTTGCTGGCGGACGTCCTTCGGCAGATTGCGCAGGGATCCTTGTCCGATGCACAGGTCGAGGCCCTCGTCTCGGCCGCCACTCGCGGTCTCGACGACACTGCGGAGGATCCTTTCTGGCGGTTGGTCGACGACGTGGCCTCGCTGCGCGGCCTGGGTGAGCGCGATCTGACGCTCGTCGCCAATATCCTCGAGGTGGTGGCGCGACACGCACAGGGAGCGCGTCGACGAGCGTGAGTGGCCTCGACCTCCCGGCGTGGACCGAGCCGTTCACGAATATCGCCGGCCTCGCCCGCCGCATGCGACTGCGGGGCATCTCGCGAGAATGGGCGTGGGGCGGCTCAACCGGCGCCGGCGTGCGGGTGGGGATCGTCGACAGCGGCCTCGAGGCAGATCATCCCCGTCTCGCCGGGCGGGTGGTGCAGAGCGTGGCGGTGGAACTCGTCGATGGAGAGCCCCGTGTCGTCCCCGACGAGCATGTGGATCTGTACGGTCACGCGACGGCGTGCGGCGGGATCATCCTGGGGCTCGCCCCTGACGTCGAGCTCGTCTCGATCCGGGTTCTTGGAGCGGATCTGCGCGGCAAGGGCACGGCCTTTGCCGCGGGGCTGGAGTGGGCGATCGAGCAGGGCATCAACGTCCTCAACCTGAGCCTTTCCTCGAAGAGTGAGGCGCTCTTCCCGGTCTTTCACGACCTGGTCGACCGGGCCTATTTTCGGGGCGTGGCCCTCGTCAGCGCCGCCAATAACGTGCCCGCGGCGAGCTACCCATCACTCTTCGCATCGGTCTTCTCGGTGGCCGCCCACGGCGAACCGGACCCGTTCCGGCTCTATTACAACCCCGCGCCGCCGGTTGAATTCGGAGCCTGGGGGGTGGATGTGCCGATCGCGTGGAAAGATGGCGGCTCGACGGTCGCGACCGGGAACAGCTTTGCCGCACCCCATGTCGCCGGCATGGTGGCGCTGATCCTCTCGAAGCACCCCGGGCTGACGCCGTTCGAGGTCAAGGCGGTCCTCGCCGCGATCGCGGACAATCCAAGGGGCGTGGGTCGTGGCAGCCGAAGGCGAACCTAGCGCGGCTTGTGCTCGCGTCGGTGGAGGCGCTTGATGAGCGCATTCATGATCGGAACGGCCATCACCGGATGCTCCTTGAGCAGCGCCGTGAACTCCCATGCCACGAACAGGATGCACTCGGTCTCCTCGACCGCCTTGACACTCGCTGTCCGCGGGTGATCCTCGATCAACGCCAGCTCGCCGAAGAAGTCACCGGTGTACATCTCGGTCGGCGTCCGATCCAGGTCGCCGTCCTTCTCGGCCCGCGCTCGGCCGCGGAGTATCACGTACAGGGCCGACGCGGGCGCATCCTGCTTGATGATCCACTCGCCGGGCGCGTAGGTGCGACGAACGCCCTGTTCGGCCAGGCGCTTGATGATCCGCTTATCAAGATCGGCAAGCAGGGGGGCCGCTGCGAGGGTCAGCTCAAGGTCCATGGCATCTCCTCATGGCCGCGGTCGACATCGCGGGTCGGAACGGTATCGTAGACGAGGCCAATCGTTTCGCATATCCCCATGTGATGGTCCGTGTCGGGAACCGAGGGGTGCCAGTCATCCTGCCGGTCGCTGGCGCCCACCTCGGTTCCATCGTGCTGACTGGAGCCTACTCACTCGTCTCCAACGGGCCGGTGCCCGCTGGATGCTTCACGGCCGGCGACCCCGGCAGTGCCGCATCGACGGAGCCAGTCGACCCAGCGTCGGCCCGCTCCTGGAATCCGCTCCGCCACGGCATGCCGGTTGCCGGGTTGACCCCGGTATCGGTACTGGCCGAGGTGGCGCTGCTTCCCGTGGCCGGATCGTTGACGCCCACGCCCTGCACCGGCTGGTAGATTTGGCGCTGCTCGATCGGGGCGCTCACAGCCGGCGTCGCGGGGAGGCTGGTTACGGCGATCGCGCCTGCCGAGCCGATGACGACCGCGCCGGCGAGGATGCCCGCCGCGAGCAGGTTGCGGCGGAACTTGTCCGCCTCCGCGGCGGTCGGAAAGTGAACGTTGATCGCATGCCCCTCGGTGTCGTCCCCCTCGAGCTGAAGCTTCAGCCAGACCGATTTCAGGGCCGCGTCGAAGGCGTGCCCTTCGACATCGGACTGCTCGGCGGCTGTGATCCGCACCGACAGCGCCCTGCCATCGCCGCTGCTGTTCAGCCGCGCGATGAGTCGCTCCTCGGTCTTGTAGTCCGGGAACGTCATCGGCACGACCTGTTGCTGGTCGCCGATGGTGAGGGCGTGCCCCTCCTTTGGTCCGCTCATGATCTTCGACCTCCTCGTGATGACCGCCCTACGGCCGGCCTTACAACATTCAAGACTGGATCGAAACACCCGGAGCCGCCAGTGGTCGGCGGACACCCTGTCAGTCATTCAACCGACACCGCCCCCGTCTGCCGAACCGAAGACTCAGGATATGCCGGCCCGTCGACCGGACTCAGGAACTCAGCGGGCAGCGGCCTAGACTGCATCGGTGACAGCCTGTGCGAAGTGCGGCTTCGCGTCGACAGTAGCGTCCAGGTTCTGCCCCGAGTGCGGCGCAGACCTCGCCGCCGCGGCGCCCTCCCGAGAGCAGCGCAAGACGGTGACGGTCCTGTTCTGCGACCTGACCGGCTCGACCGCCCTGGGCGAGACACTCGATCCCGAGCGGCTGCGTGCGCTGCTGGCCCGCTATTTCGAGCGAATGCAGGCGATTGTCGAGCGCCATGGCGGCAGCGTTGAGAAGTTCATCGGCGACGCGGTGATGGCGGTCTTCGGTGTGCCGATACTCCATGAGGATGACGCGCTGCGTGCGGTGCGGGCAGCCATCGAGATGCGGGACGCATTGCCCGATCTCGGGCTGCAGGGCCGGATCGGGGTCATGACCGGCGAAGTGGTGACGGGGACGGCGGAGCGACTGGCGACAGGCGATGCGGTCACCGTCGCGACGCGACTTGAGCAGGCGGCCCAACCGGGCGAGGTGCTGATCGGGGAATCGACGCTTGCCCTTGTTCGCGACGCGGTCGAGGTCGGGCCGGTCGAGCCGCTCGAGCTGAAGGGCAAGGCCAAGCTGGTGCCCGCATACCGGCTGCTGAGCGTGCGCAATGCGCCGCCAAGGCGGCACGCGGCGCTGTTCGTCGGACGTGAGCGGGAGCTTGCGGCGGTCAGGGAAGCGTGGCAGCGGGTGCAGGCCGGACTGCGCTGCGAGCTGGTGACGATCATCGGCGATGCGGGCGTCGGCAAGTCTCGGCTGGTGGCGGAGGCTCTGGCTTCGATCGAGGCCACCGTCGTCCGCGGCCACTGCCTGCCCTATGGCGAGGGGATCACCTACACGCCGGTCATCGAGGTGCTGCAGCAGCTCGACCTGCTGCCCCCTGACGAGGCCGCCGCGACCGCGATCCGCTCGCTGCTGGGCCAGAGCCAGGCGGCGACATCGGCGGAGGAGATCGCGTGGGCCTTTCGCAGGACGCTGGAGCACGCTGCCGCGCAGCGGCCGCTGGTGGTCGTGTTCGACGACATCCAGTGGGGCGAGGAGACGTTCCGCGACCTGATCGAGCACGTCGCGCTGCTCTCCTCGGGCGTATCGATCCTGCTGCTGTGCCTCGCGCGGCCGGAGCTTACGGAGCGCCGGCCCGCCTGGCCGGTGACCTTCCGGCTCGAGCCCATGGCCGACGAGGACGTCGAGAAGCTCATCGCCGAGCGCATCCCCGGGAAGCTCCGCGACAAGATTGCTCGCGCGGCGGGCGGCAACCCGCTCTTCATCGAGGAGATGCTGGCGATGGCCAACGAGGCGGACGGCGAGGTGGTCGTGCCGCCCACCCTGCAGGCGCTGCTGGCGGCGCGCCTGGATCAGCTCGAGACGGCAGAGCGCAGCGTGCTGGAGCGGGGTGCCATCGAGGGCGAGATCTTCCACCGCGGTGCCGTCCAGGCGCTCGACCCCGCGCAGACCCAGGTCACGCCGCGCCTGGCCGCGCTGGTGCGCAAGGAGTTGATCCGGCCGGTCAGCGCGCACCTCGTGGGCGAGGACAGCTTCCGCTTCCGCCACCTGCTGATCCGCGACGCGGCCTACGATGCCCTGCCGAAGGCGGTGCGGGCAGACCTCCACGCACGCTTCGCAGCCTGGCTGGAGCAGCACGGCAGCGAGCTGGTCGAGCTGGACGAGATCCTGGGCTACCACCTCGAGCAGGCCTGGCGCTACCGCGCCGAGCTCGGGATGCAGGACGACCCGATGGTGGCGGCCGCGGCGAGGCGGCGTCTGACCGCCGGCGGCCATCGCGCGCAGCTGCGGTCAGACTACGGTGCCGCCGCAAGCCTGTTCGAGCGCGCCGCCGCGCTCGTGCCACCAGCCGAGATCGACCTCGCCCTCGAAACCGAGCTCGGCGAATGCCTGTTCTGGGCAGGCAGGGGCGTCGATGCACTCCGGCGCGCGGATGCCCTCACCGAGCGTGCCGCGGCAGCGGGCGATCCCGTCGTCGAGCTGTGCGCGAGGGTCAGGGCGGGCCTGTTCCGCACCTTCCTCGAGGCGGAGGGCGCGACTGAGAGGCTGGCCGCTGTCATCGACGAGGCGTTGCCCATCTTCGAGGCGGCCGGCAACGACACCGCCCTGTACATCGGATACTCCGCGCTCGGGCAGGTGACGAACATGCGCGGGCAGATGGACGCCGGCCTGGAGGCAACCGAGCGGGCCGCCGCCCACGCCCGGCAGGCAGGCCTGCCGCATGAGCTTGTCGGACTCCGCGCCATGTTTCGCCTCATGGGCACGACACCCGTGGCGGAACTGCTGGCGTGGCTCGACGAGAGCGAGCCACGAGAAGGGCGGGACCACTGGCTCCGTGCGAACCGGGCACGGGCGCTGGCGATGCTCGGTCGTTTCGACGAGGCGCGTGCAACCCTGGCCGAAACTCGTGCGCAGCTGGCGGAGCGCGGCGCGGGATTCCAGCTCGCGACGATCACGGCCATCGACTCTGTCGACGTCGAGCTGTGGGCTGGGGACCCCGCCGCCGCGGCCGAGCTCGGAGCCGAGGGGCGCAGGCTGCTCGAGGAGCTGGGGGACCAGAGCACCCTGTCGACCGTGGAGGGAAAGCTCGCGCAGGCGCTCTACGCGCTCGATCGGCTCGAGGAGGCAGATGCTCTGGCAGGGCGGGCCGCCGAGCTCGGTGCGAGCGACGACGCCACAACGCAGATGCTCTGGCGGCAGGTCAGGGCGAAGGTGCTTGCGCGTCGTGGCCAGCAC
>CAZDAV010000071.1:0-5856 GCA_964503725.1 uncultured Steroidobacteraceae bacterium | reverse complement strand
CGGGGCGATGGGCCCCGGGACGAAGCTTTCAACGCATCGACTCCCCGGATCTCCAGGCCGGGCTCGGCCCGATGCTCGCCCGTTCCGGTGCTGCTCCGAAGGCTGGTGGAGCACGGCCCGGCGTCGCGTTGACGCAACACTATTCGATCCCCCGGGGTAGCGGGCGCTGGCGCGGGCCAGTACCGTACGCGGACTTAAGTACCCCCCGCCGGCTGGGTGCCGGCCCCGCCCATTTCCGACCCTCTGAAGGAGACCGATACCTGTGTCAACACCTGCGGCCACCCTCGCCGGCGACCGGCCCGAAACGACCGGCAAGGGAGCGTACGTGGTCCTGCCCACCTACCAGGAGCGGGACAACCTCGAGGCCATGGCCACAGCGATTCATGCCGCGCTTCCCGATGCGCACCTGCTGATCGTAGACGACAACTCCCCCGACGGAACCGGCGAGCTCGCCGATGCGATCGCAGAGGCCGACCCCCGGGTCACGGTCCTGCATCGAGCCGCCAAGGAGGGGCTCGGTGCCGCCTATCGTGCCGGCTTCCGCCACGTCCTCGGCCATCCTGACGCACGGGTCATCATCCAGATGGACTGCGACTTCAGCCACGATCCAGCGGACCTCCCTCGCCTCCTCGAGCAACTGGACCGCGGAGCGGACCTGGTCATCGGCAGTCGCTACGTCCGCGGCGGGGACACGCCCGGATGGGGCCTGCGCCGGCGCATCCTGAGCCGAGGCGGCAGCCTCTTCGCGCGGACCGTGCTCGGCTTGCCAGCCCACGACCTCACCGGCGGCTTCAAAGCATGGAGACGCGGCCTTCTCGGCTCCCTCGACCTGGAGGCCGGCTACGCGAACGGGTACGGATTCCAGATCGAGATGACCTGGCGCGCGAGACAGGAGAACGCCCGGATCGTCGAGGTGCCGATCATCTTTCGCGACCGCGTCCTGGGGTACTCCAAGATGAACGGCGGGATCATCCGAGAGGCGCTCCTGGTCGTCCTGCGCCTGCGCTTCAGCCGGGCCGCGACCCGGGCGCAGGCGACGGAGCCCGGCCCGTCCTGAGAACCGCGGTCAGCGCCCGAAGCCGGTGGCAGTCTATCCGGTCTTCTTGACCGCGGCCGACCGGTGGGCGAGGCACACGGGGGAACCTTCCACCACCTGCGCGCCATGCCGCAGGAAGCTGCGATACGTCCAGGCAGCGGCGGGGGCGCCGCATGCCACGCAGGGAAACTGAGCCAGCTGATCCGAGTCCGACTCTCTGACGACAAGGTGACGAAGGGATCGGGCTCGGGTGCCGAGGGCTGAGCGAGACCATGTCTGGAACATGCTCAAGATCCTGAGCATCGGCGATTATCCCTCGCTTAACCGGCCATTACCGGCGCATGAAACAAACTGTCGAAAACGTTGCCTGCGGTCAACGAGATTATGGCAAATGGAGGCTCGGGCGATTGACCCGATTGGGACTTTCGTACTACTGTGCGCGGGCCGGATGTCACCGGGTTCCGCACAGCCGGCCAACGGGTTTCGACCCCGCGCCCAATCAACTTTTCCTCGGCCAAAACGCCGCGCGGCTTCCTTCCCGACGAAGAAGGAGGCCAGGCGGTGTTCCCATCGGATCTCCCTGCCCGAGTGGAGATCAGCGGTCATCCTCAGCTTCGGAGAATTCATTGATGGCAACCTCATCCTTCAGCCTAGCGCGCTCCCGACAAGCATACGCCCTGCGGTTTGCGGCGGTTGGTCTCAGCGGCATTGCCGTCAATCAGCTCGTGCTCGCCATCCTGACCGACGGCCTGGGCATCTTCTACGTCATGTCGGCCATCGTGGCCACTCAGATCTCGAGCACGTGGAACTTCGCGGGCACCGAGTATTGGGCATTCTCGGGGCGTGAGTCGGACCGTCCGCTGCGGACGCGCTTCCTCGCCTTCCTGGCGCTGAACAACGCGACACTCATCCTGCGCATTCCCCTCCTCTGGCTCCTCGCCAGCGTCCTTGGGATCCACTACCTGATCGCGAACCTCGTGACCCTGGTCTTCATGTTCGGCGGCCGCTTCGTGCTCGCCGACAACTGGATCTGGTCGGCCGCCTCAGCGGTCCCGGCTCAGCGCGATGAAGGGATGCCGCAGCAGCACACGCACCTGGTGGCCATGGGTCCCGGTCCTGGCGCTCGTCATCGGTATGACGTCGCGGGCGTCCTCCGCGTGGATTCGGACGTCGAGTTGCGGGAGCTGGGCTACTTCCGGATCGATGACGGCCAGGCGGTCGCCGGCGAGCCCGACATCAGGATCCGGGTCGGTCGCGTGGGCTCATTCCCGGTGCGTCGTACTCGCTTCGTGCAGGACCAGATGCGCCTGACCTACCTCGAGCAGCTCGGCATGGCCGGCGCTAACTTCCGCATCACGATGGGCGCGCCGATCCTGATCGAGGCTGCGCCGCTGCTGGCCAGGTCGCCGCACGTCCTCTACACCAATGTGGTCGAGGCACTGCTTCGGTTCCTGCTGGTGTCGCGTGGTTACGTCCTGCTGCACTCGGCCTGCATCATGTCCGACGGCAAGGCGGCGCTGCTCTCCGCCCAGACCGACACGGGCAAGACCAGCACCGTCATCCAGCTCGTGCGCGACCACGGCTACCAGTTCCTGAGCGACGACATGACCATCATCGCTGCGGATGGCCGCGCGATCTGCTACCCGAAGCCGATGACGCTGAGCTACCACACCATGTCCTCCATCAAGGGTGGTGAGCTCCGACCCAGCGAGCGCGCCAAGCTGGCAATCCAGAGCCGCCTCCATTCGAAGTCGGGGCGGACGGCCGGACGGTTCCTCGGCTCGCTCAACATCCCGATCGTCTCGATCAACTCCATCGTCCAGATCCTGGTGCCGCCGCCCAAGTATCGGATCGATGCGCTGATGGCGTGCCGCATTGCAACCGAGGCGCCAATCGGCCATGTCTTCCTGATGGAGCGCGGCGAGTCCCTGCACGAGGAGCTCGCGCCCGACGATGCGATCAAGCAGTTGATCGAGAATACGGACGATGCATACGGGTTCCCGCCGTTCAGCACCTTCGCGCCGCAGATCGTGATCGATGGCGACGACTACCTCACCCTGCGGCAGAAGGAGGAGCGCCTGCTCCGAAATGCTCTCCAGCAGGCGAGCGTGCACCGCGTCCGCGTTCCGGGTCATGGCTGGGCCGAGCTGCTTCCGCAGCTCATGGCGGCGCCGAGTGGTAACGGCCACGGAAAGCCGCGACCGATGCACGTCATGCATGTCGAAGCGGAACCGGCGGAACGACTCGAGTTCGCCGCGCAGGAATCGACTGTCGGCGACTCGAGCTGACCTGTGAGCGATCTTCATCCCCGCCGAGCGCACCCGCGGTTCGGGCCCTTGGCCCGCGCATGAGCCTGCCGCGCCGGCATCGCGCCGGCCGGCCGATGCCGATGATCAAACGCCTGCTGCAGGTGGTGGTGTCGCTCAGTGTCGCGCTCGGCGCCGCGCTGACCGCGTTCCCCGCGCCGCTACCTGTCGCCGAGGCCGCAGTCAGCTCCCAGTGGTTCAAGACCGATCTGCACAACCACAGCGCGCTGAGTGCCGACGGTCTCGATGACCTTGGCGTGATTGCCAACGCGGGCAAGGCCAAGGGCTACAACGCCATATTCGTGACCGATCACCAGGGTGGCAGCAGCTTCAACATCGGAACCGACACGGCGAACAACGTCAACTTCGACGACACGCTGAGCACTCGCTGGACGCAGAGCACGTCCGGCTCGCTCAGCGCATCTGACAACGCCATGTCGACAGTCAGGAAGATGAGCGGCACCAGCTCGCTCCACGTCAGGGCGACCTCGTCAAGCACCGGCGAATCCTTCGTCTACCGAGAGCGCGGACCGAATCTGCGATCAGGCACGCTGTCCTTGAACTTTGACCTCTGGCCCGTTCGCATCGACGCGGGGTCGGGCGTCTACGTATCGATCGCCCTTGGCGGCGACCCGACCATCGACCCTGTCGACGGCTACGTCACGCAGGGCAATGGCCTGAAGACGGGACGCTCATCGGTCTTCGTCTGGCAGCTGGGCACGCCGCGCGCGAGCTCGTCGAATGCGGATGCGCGCGTCGTGACCGCGCCGCTCAGCGCCCCCATCGGGCAATGGACCCATGTCTCCGTGAACGTCACGGCGGCGATCAACGCCGCGCTGGCAGCGGCGGACCGGCCGATCGACTACAACGGGACGGTCTTCATCAAGGTCGCCGCCGCGGCGAACAACGGGACCGCGGAGGCGTATGTCGACGCCTTCAGCCTCAGTGCCGGCTCCCCGGTTGCGCCGGGCAGCGAGTTCGTCTACCGCAACTCGAGCCCGGTCATCGGCGCGTACGACACGAGCACCTTCAAGCTGTTCCCGGCCGTCGAGATGGGCCTCACCGGGCACGCGCAGCGCTTCAACTTCGGGATCACCACGGCCAACGAGTACAACAGCTTCTTCGGCTGCAACGCGCAGGGAAGCAGCTGCTCGGTGTCGAACGGAACCGACGCCATCGCCGCCACGCAGCAGACCGGCTACCCGTCCCAGCTCAACCATCCCGGCGAGCCGGGAGGCGTCTCGTCCACCCAGGCCATCAGCAACCTGGCGTACGGCGCCGACGTGATGGAGGTCCGCGGCGACACGATGATCGGGATCTGGGATGCGCTGCTGCAGCAGGGAGTGGTTTTGCCCGGGTCCTGGGGGAGTGACATGCACACCATCCGAACGCTTGACGTGGTTGGCCGAGGCGTCGCGACCTACCTCTACGCACCGTCGCTGAGCCTGGACGAGCTCATGCAGGCCCTCTTCGAGGGACGGGCCTACATGGGCCGCTACTCGTTCAACGGCCGGCTCATCTTCAACACCGACACCACGTCCACGGAACCATATCCGGTGCGCTATCCCACCTTCGTCGCCACCGGCCAGACATCCGCTGCGGTCCATCTGAAGATCACGGACAGCCTGAGCTCAGGCTGGAAGGTCCGCTGGATCACGGGCGGAAGCACCCTCGTTACAGATACGGTCAGTGGCAGCTCGTACGAAGCCACGAAGCAGATCTCGCTGTCAGGCGCGTCGACCTACGTCCGTGCCGAGGTCCTCGACGGAAGCAACCTCCGCGTGGCCATGACCGAGCCAATCTTCTTCAAGACGAGCTCGACGCTGCCGGCGGGCATGAGCTACCGGGTCGATCGAGTCACCACACCGGACGGCAAGGGCTTCAGCCGCGCCTTCATCAAGGGGATCACGTCAGGTACCTGGAATGGCAGCGCCACGAGCCTGACGCTCGGCCTGGACAACAAGCCCAACTCCCTGGTCACGGCACTGGTGGCGACCAACTCGTTCGTCCCGCAGTCGGTGCGGCTGGACGGCAGCACGCTGAGCCCAGCGGCGTCGATGGCGACCTTCGACGCCGCGACCGAAAGCACCTACTACTTCAACGCGCCTGCCAAGCTCCTCTACCTGAAGGCGAAGCCTTCCGCCTCCACCGGCTCGCTCGTCGTAACGTTCGGCGGATCAACCGATACGCAGGCGCCGACTGCGCCAACCGGGCTGACTGCCAGCGCCTCCGCGGCGACGCGCATCGACCTGTCGTGGACTGCCGCCACCGACAACGTCGGCGTGACCGGTTATCGCATCTACCGCGGCGGCTCATTGATCGGCACGGTGGCGGGTGAAACGCTCACCTACCAGGACTCGGGCCTGACACCGCAGACGTCGTACACCTACAGCGTCGCGGCGGTCGACGCTGCCGCCCTTGAATCGCCGCAGTCGGCTGCCGCAACGGCCACAACACCTGCGAGCACAACGCTGACCGTCCCGGTGGCGGCCGATGCCTATGTCGACTCCAACT
>CAZDAV010000070.1:0-5881 GCA_964503725.1 uncultured Steroidobacteraceae bacterium | reverse complement strand
CCGAGCCGTTCTTCGTGCTCGCCACCCAGAACCCGCTCGAGATGGAGGGCACCTACCCCCTGCCTGAGGCGCAGCTGGACCGATTCTTCTTCAAGGTCGACGTCCCGTTCCCGACCGAGGCCGAGCTGATCCAGATCATGGAGCGCACCACCGGCGCGGAGCGGATCACCGTCAATCGGGCCGCAACCGGGGCCGACATCCTGGCCATGCAGACGCTGGCGCGTGACGTCCCGATCGCCAGCCATGTGATGGCCTACGCGGTCCGCATCCTGCGGGCCACCCATCCCGACACCGAGAGCCCACCGGAGCTGGTGCGGAAGTACGTCCGCTACGGCGGCTCGCCGCGCGGCGCGCAGGCCATGGTGCTGGGGGCCAAGATCCACGCCCTGCTGGATGGCCGCTTCAACGTCGCGTTCAGCGACGTGCAGGCGGTTGCGCCGCCGGCGCTCCGCCATCGGATCATCCTCAACTTCGAGGGCGAGGCCGAGGGAATCAGCAGCGACAGCGTGGTCCGCGCCATCATCGCCGAGACGCCCACCGAATCGGTCGAGTAGGCGGCATGACCGCGCCGGTCACGCGCGCCGCGGAGGCCGGCGGGGGGAACGCTGACGTCCTCTTCGACGAGACGTTCCTGCGCCGCCTCGAGCAGCTCGAGCTCGCCTCGCGCCGGCTGACCGCGGGGCGCATGAAGGGCGAGCGTCGTTCGATCCGCCGCGGCCAGAGCGTCGAGTTCGCCGACTACCGCAACTACTCCGCCGGGGACGACCTGCGCCAGCTTGACTGGAACGTCTACGCGCGACTGGAGCGCCTCTTCATCAAGCTCTTCGTGGAGGAGGAGGACGTGACCGTCCACGTCCTCGTCGACGCCAGCCGCAGCATGGACTTCGGGGAGCCGAACAAGCTCGTCTTCGCGCGACGCGCGGCGGGAGCGCTCGCCTACCTCGGCCTCGCCCACCTCGATCGGGTGAGCGTCGCCTTCCTCGGTGACGGCCGTGCGATCAGCCTGCGCGCGTTGCGCGGCAAGGCCCGCGTGTTCGAGGTCTTCCGCTTCCTGTCTCAGCCTCGCGCCGAGCGCCTCACCGGGCTGGCGGCCGCTGCGCGCGACTACGCCGGGCGCCTGCGGGGACGGGGGCCGCTGATCCTGATCAGCGACCTGCTGGATCCCGGCTACACCGATGCGCTGCGCGACCTGGCCGGCACGCGCTGCCAGCTCTCCGTGCTGCACGTGCTCGCTCCGGAGGAGCTGGACCCCGACATCCCGCCCGACGCGCGCCTCGTCGACAACGAGACGGGCCACGGCATCGAGGTCACCGGCGACGATGACCTGGTCGACCGCTACCGGACCCGCCTGGGGGAGTGGCAGGAGGAGCTCTCCACCTTCTGCTCCCGCCGCGGCGGCGCCTACGTCTCCGTGGCATCCGACCTGGACCTGGCCGACCTCCTCTTCGATGTCCTCCGTCGGCGCAGGGTGATCGAGTGATCGCGCCACTCGCCCTGATCGGGCTCATCAGCCTGCCGATCATCGTCGCGTACTACATGCTGCGGCTGCGCCGCCGCGACATCCCGGTGGGGAGCACGTTCCTGTGGCAGCAGCTGGTGCGCGACGTGGAGGCCAACGCACCGTGGCAGCGCCTGCGCTTCTCCTGGCTGCTGGTCCTGCAGTTGCTCATCGCGCTGGTGGCGGTCGTGGCGGCGGCTCGCCCCTTCCTCATCGTCACCTCCGACCTGGCCGCCAACGTCGTGCTGATCGTGGACACGTCCGCCTCGATGAGCACGGTTGAGGAGGACGGGAGCCGCATCGCCCTGGCGCGGGCCGCCGCACGGCGCGTGATTGGCGAGCTTCCCGAGGGCGGCCGCGTGACGGTGGTTGCGGCCGACGACTCCGCGCACGTGCTGGTCAGCGAGACCGATGATCGCGCGGCCGCGCTGGCCGCCATCGACGGCATCCAGCCGACGCAGGTGCCTGGCGACCTGACCGATGCGTTCGCCCTGGCATCGGCCCTGGCGGCGCGCGACAGCGACTCGACGATCGTGGTGGTGACCGATGCCAACGCCGACCGGCTGCCGCGAGTGGGCATCGGCGCCCCGGTGCGCGTGGAGCGGGTCGGCTCAACAGATGCCAACCAGGCGGTGGCCGCCCTGTCGCTGCTGCGCCGCTCAGGCGGCGCCCAGCTGGACCTCTTCGTCGCGGTCAGCAACCCGTCGGCCGTCGACGTCACCCGACGGCTGGAGATCTACGCCGACGACGTGCTGGTCGACGCGCGCGACATGGCGATCCCGGCCGAGCAGCGGGCGGAGGCGGTCATCAGCAGCGTTCCGCAGGCGGCCCACGTGGTCGAGGCACGGCTGGCCGGGACGGATGCGATGGCGGTCGACGACCGAGCCTTTGCCCTCGTTCCGCAGGCGGGCGCGATCCGGGCGTTGCTCGTCAGCGCGGGCAATGCATACCTGGAGAACGCCCTGGCGCTGCTGCCGCGCCTGGAGCTGTACGCGGTCGGGGCCGGTGGCTACGCGGACGCGGTCGAGGCCGCGATCGATGCCGGCACGCCGTTCGGGATCGTGATCTTCGACCGCGTCGTGCCCGACGACCCGCCCACCGTGCCGGCGCTCTACATCGGGCCGGGGGAGAGCGGCGTCTTCGGCAGAGTCGGTGCCAGCGTGCATGGGCCGGTCCTCGACCGGACGGATCCCGCCGATCCGCTGTTGCGCTTCATCGACCTCTCCACGCTGCACGTCGGGCGGGCGAGGGCGGTGACCCTTGCCGTCGGCCTGCGTCCGGTGATCGAGAGCACGGAGGGCGAGCCGCTGGTGGCGGCGGGCCGCGTCGACGGGCGTGGCGTGGCGTTGCTCACCTTCGCGCTCGGTGACAGCGACCTGCCGCTCCAGGTCGCCTTCCCGCTGCTCATGAGCAACCTGGTCGACGCGCTCCTTCCCTCGGTCGACGGCATCCTGCCGCCATCGGTCGACCTGGGCCAGCCGATCGCCGTGACGGTCGACCCGGCCATTCGCCGGGTGGTCGTCATCTCTGAGGCCGGGGCGCGGGTCGAGCTGGACGTGATCGGCGGACGCGTGACAGTGCCCGGGCCGCGCCTGGTCGGCTTGGTCGAGCTGCAGGTCCTCGACGACGGCGCCGGGGAGGGCGGTGCGTCCCTGGGCGAGACCGCCGCCAATCTCTTCGACCCGGGGGAGTCGCGGGTGACCCCCGGCGATCCCGCCCGCATCGCCGACCTCGGACGGGTCGATCCGGCCAGCGGAGGGCAGCCGCTGAGCGCCCGCTCCGAGTGGTGGTGGCCGCTCGCCCTGGTGGGCCTCGTGCTGCTCGTGGGTGAATGGCTCCTCTTCCATCGGCCAACCCGGCGAGCGCTGGGTCGCCTGTTGCGACGCGGTCGACCGCCGGCCAGTGGGCCGCGCTCGGCGACCCCGGCCAGAGCCGGGGGCTCGTCATGATCCCGGTCGCCTTCACCGATCCGATCTGGCTCTGGCTGCTGGTGCCCGTCGCGCTGGTGGTGGTCGGCGGTTGGTGGGCCGCCTCCCGCACCCTTCCCCGCGCGCGCCGCATCGCCTCGCTCGTCATTCGCCTGGTGCTGGTCGGCTGCATCGTGGCGTCGCTGGCGGGGGCACGCCTGGCGCTCCCGTCGGATCGGCTCTCGGTGGTCTTCCTGGTCGACGCCTCGGCCTCGATGGTCGACGCCACCCGGGAGGACCTGCTCGCCTTCGCCAAGGCGGCAGTCCAGGAGATCCCCGAGGGCGACACTGCGGGCGTCGTCGTCTTCGGCGCGAACGCGCTGGTCGACCGGCTCCCATCGGGGCTCGACGAGCTGCAGGAGCCGGCCTCGCTGCCGGTGGTCGGGGCAACCGACATCGCCGCCGCCGTTCGCCTGGCGACCGCCATCTTCCCGGCCGGCACGCAGCAGCGCATCGTGCTCCTCTCGGATGGCAACGACACCGGTGGCCAGGCTGGCCAGGCGATCCTCTCCGCAGCCGAGCGCGGGGTACGGCTGGACGTGGTCCTCCCTGGCGGCGTCACCTACCCCGAGGCGCTCGTCGACGGGATCGACGCGCCGGCAGGGGCGAGGGTCGGCGAGACGATCGAGCTGACGGTGCGCGTGCGCTCGACCATCGCGACATCCGCCACCCTGCGCCTGCTGGCCGACGGCGCGACGGTCGCGACGCGGAACCTGGCGCTCGAGCCGGGCACGGTCAGCGTCTCCTTCACCGTCAAGGCCGACGAGCCCGGCTTCCACGTCTTCCGCGCCGTGCTCGAGCCACAGGACGACCACTTCACCGAGAACAACGCGGCCGATGCCTATGTCCTCGTGACAGGGGAGCCGCAGGTGCTGCTCGCCACCGACGACGCGGCGCGCGCCGCGGACCTGGTCGACGCCCTGGTGACGGCCCGCCAGCACGTGACCGTCGTGCCGTCCGGCGGCGTCCCCTCCTCCCTGGCCACCCTGGCCGGCTACGACGCGGTGATCCTGGACAACGTGTCGGCCGCCTCGCTTGGGACGGCCGCCATGGCGAGCCTCCAGGTCTATGTCCGCGACCTTGGCAAGGGGCTGGTGATGCTCGGCGGGCGCAACAGCTACGGTGCCGGCGGTTACCTCAATTCGACGCTCGAGGACGTGCTGCCGGTCTACATGACCGTCCGCGATCGGGAGCGCTCGCCGGACGTGGCCCTGGTGGCGGTCGTCGACAAGAGCGGCAGCATGGCCGACTGCCACTGCACCTCCGACCAGATGGGGAGCGGCAGCGGGTCGCGCGGCTTCGAGAAGGTGGACGTCGCCAAGGAGGCGATCCTGCGGGCCGCGGACGCGCTCTCCCCGACCGACCAGCTCGGGGTCGTGGCCTTCGACGAGTCCGCGCACTGGGCCGTGCGCACAGGACCGATCGACGTGCTCGGCCTGCAGAACTCGCTTGGGTTCAGGGCCGACGGGCAGACGAACATCTACGCCGGCCTGAAGGCCGCCTACGACGACCTTGTCCGCAACCCGGCGAAGCTGCGCCACATCATCTTGATCACCGATGGCTGGAGCCAATCGGGCGCCTATGACGCGCTGCTGGCCGACATGAAGGCGGCCGGCATCACGCTCTCGACGATCGGCACCGGCGGAGGCTCGGCGGACATCCTTCGCCGCCTGGCCGAGCAGTCGGGCGGGCGCTACTACAACGCACCCGACGCGACCACGATCCCCGACATCTTCCTGAAGGAGACGATCCGCACCGCCGGTGAGCAGATCGTCGAGGAGCAGTTCCAGCCGGTCCCCTCGGCGTCGTCGGAGATCCTGCGCGGCCTCGACGCGGGGCGCCTGCCCCCGCTACTCGGCTACAACGCCACGACCGCCAAGGGGACCGCGACCGTTTCGCTGCTGACGGGGCGCGACGACCCGCTGCTGGCGCAGTGGCAGTACGGGCTGGGACGCGCGGTGGCGTGGACCAGCGACGCTCGCCAGCAGTGGGCCACGCCATGGATCGGGACCGATGCATTCGGCACGCTGACGGCGCAGTTGGTGGCCTGGACCCTTCCCCCGCAGGACGAGCAGGGAATCGACGTCCGCTTCTCCCCTGGCCGCGACGGCGCACTGAACGTGGAGGTCACCTCGCTCGACGACGATGGCACGCCGCGCAACTTCTATCGCACGGTGCTGCGCCTGGTCGGCCCGGACCTCGACCCGCTGCAGACCGTGCTGACCCAGGTCGGCCCGGGCCGCTACGCCGGCAGCGTGCGGGCCGATGACCCCGGCGCCTACCTGGTCCGGGTCGCGCAGACGCGCGACGGCGCTGACCCGGCCAACCGAACCCTGGGCGTGGTCTCGCCTGCGGCCGAGGAGTTTCGCCGCCTGGGGGTCGACGAGGGAGCGCTGGCCGCGTACGCGACCGCCGG
>CAZDAV010000069.1:0-5933 GCA_964503725.1 uncultured Steroidobacteraceae bacterium | reverse complement strand
CGGCAGGCGCCGCGCCGGCCCGGGCGACTCGCGACGAGGCGGCCGGCTAGAAGGGGGTCGTCCAGGCCGCCTGCAGCTCGTCCAGGCTCCAGGCAAGGTGGGCCTCGCCGGCGGTCAGAGCCAGGCGATCGCCGCCGGCCGTCCCCAGGTGCAGCGCCACCACCGTGGCGGCCTCGGCCGCCGTCAGCAGGTCCGCACGGTGCGCCGGCCTGATCGCGACCAGCACCCGGCCGGTTCGCTCGCCGAACAAGGCGGCGGTCGGCAGTGCGCCCGCCTCTGACGGGAGCTCGATGGCCGCCCCCAGCGTTGAGCTGATGGCGAGCCGCGCCGCCGCCACCGCCAGGCCGCCGAGCGAGAGGTCGTGGGCACCCGCCAGCAGGCCGGCCCCCGCGAGGCGAGCCAGGAGCGAGACCAGCCGACCTGCCGCGCTGACCTCGAGCGACGGCTCGCCGCCGAACCGGCCTCGGCGCCACGCCAGCTCGGAGCCGGCGAGCGATGCCGCATCCCAGGCCGTGGCACCAAGCAGCCAGATCTCGTCGCCCGGTCCCCAGCGCATCGGCACCGCGCGCGAACGGTCTTCCAGGAGCCCGACCATGCCGATGACCGGCGTGGGCAGGATCGACTCGTCCCCGGCCTGGTTGTAGAGGCTGACGTTGCCGGACACGATCGGGACGCCAAGGGTGCGGCTCGCGTCACCCATGCCGGCCACCGCCTCGGCCAGCTGCCAGTAGCCGGCCGGCTGCTCGGGCGATCCGAAGTTCAGGCAGTTGGTGATGCCGATCGGCGTGGCGCCGACGGATGCGACGTTCAGGGCGGCCTCGACCACGGCCGCCGCGCCGGCAAGCCGGGGATCCAGGGCGCCGAGGCGGCCGGGCCCATCCACCGCCAGCGCGATGGCGCGGGCGGTTCCCTTGATCCGCAGCAGGGCCGCGTCGGCGCGTCCCGGCCCGACCAGCGTATTCGTCCCGTTCATGTGGTCGTATTGACGCCAGACCGGCTTCCGGCTCCGTGCGTTGGGACTGGCGAGCAGCTCCAGCAGGATCGCGGCCGATGGAGCTTCGGCGGCCAGTTCGTCGAGCCGCTCGGCGCGGCGGCCGGCCAAGTCGGGTGGGGGCTCGGCGGGGGGAACGTAGCGGGGCGCCTCGTCGGCGAGGGCGTGGCCGGGCACTTCGCACACGACCCGGCCGGCGGCGCTGGCGCGCACGACGGGATCGGCGATCACGCGTCCGATCGCCACCGCGTGCAGGTCGTACCGCTCGAAGACGCGGCGCACCTCGGCCTCGCGTCCGGCGGCGACGACCAGCAGCATCCGCTCCTGCGACTCGCTGAGCAGCAGCTCGTACGGCGTCATCTCCGCTTCGCGGGTCGGCAGCAGGTCCAGGTCGACCTCGGCGCCGCAGTCGCCCCGCGCCGAGAGCTCGGCCAGGGCGCAGGTCAGGCCGGCCGCGCCGAGGTCCTGCATCGCCACCACGGCGTCGGAGCCGGCCAGCTCCAGGCAGGCCTCCATCAGCAGCTTCTCCAGGAACGGGTTGCCGACCTGGACCGCCGGTCTGCGCTCGTCGCGATCGTCGCCGAGGGAGGCTGACGCGAAGCTGGCACCCTGGATCCCGTCACGGCCGGTCGATGCGCCGACCAGCAGCAGCGCGTTGCCCGGCCCCGCCGCGCGGGCCAGGGTGATCTCCTCGTGGCGTGCGATCCCGACGCACATCGCGTTCACCAGCGGGTTGCCGTTGTAGCTCGCATCGAAGAGGATCTCGCCCCCGACATCGGGGATGCCGATGCAGTTGCCGTAGCCCGCGATGCCGGCCACCACCCCACCGAACAGGTAGCGGTTGCGGGTGGCGGCATCGGCATCGGTTCGGCCGGATGCGTCCTCGCCTGGATCGAGCGGACCGAAGCGCAGCGAGTTGAGCAGCGCGATCGGCCGGGCGCCCATGGTGAAGATGTCGCGGATGATGCCGCCCACCCCGGTGGCGGCCCCCTGGTACGGCTCCACCGCGCTCGGGTGGTTGTGCGACTCGATCTTGAAGACGACGGCCAGCCCATCGCCGATATCGATCGCACCCGCATTCTCGCCCGGGCCGACGAGCACGCGGTCACCCTGGGTCGGCAGCGTCGCCAGCAATGGCCGGGAGTGCTTGTAGGCGCAGTGCTCGCTCCACATGGCGCCGAACATGCCCAGCTCGACGGCATTCGGCTCACGGCCGATGGCGGCCACCACCAGCGCGTACTCGTCCTCCGTCAGCCCGTGTCGATCGACCGGCAGGGCGACGCTCACCGGACGCTCACGTGTCGATGCGTCGCGCGGCCCTTCAGGCTCGCCACAGGCGAGTGAGCGACCCGATCGCCACGATCAGCCCGGCCAGCAGGAAGATGATCCCCGCCGGCGACAGGGCGCGGAGGATATCGACGAGATCTCCTCCCGGTCCGCCGAGCAGCTCGACGACCACGAACATGGCGGCCAGGCCCAGGCTCCAGATGAGCGCGATCGCCAGGCCGACACGCTGGATCGTGCCGGGGGCTCCACGAACGAGGCCGGCGGCGGCGAGCAGCAGGAGCACGACCAGCAGAACCGGGACCGGTGCCGCCAATCCAAAGTAGGCCGTCTCGATGAGTCGCCCGCTGGTCGGGTAGGCGCTCCAGAACGCGGGCCCGTACCCGCCCGGCGCCCCGAATGAGCGGTCCCACAGCGAGGCGCCGCCGAAGGCGAACGGCAGCAGCCATGCTGCCAGCAGGCCGCCGCCCCCGATCAGGAGCACGACCGGGCCCAGGATCGCGCGACTCGGGCGCTGCGGCTGAGCGAGCGGCACCCCGGGGTCGGGTGGGCGCAGGTTGGCACCGCAGTTCTGGCAGAACGCGACGCCGGCGCGGTTGTGCGTTCCGCAGCGAGGACACGCGGCGGTTCCCTCCAACGGCTCGGGCCGCTCCACCGTGGCAGGTTCCCCGGCGGCCACGAGCCGCTGTCCGCAGCTGCGGCAGAAGGCGATGCCGGGACGATTTTCGGTCCCACAGCGCGTGCAGCGGACTCCCTCGCCCAGGGGCGTCGCCGGGACGGAGTGAGCCGGGATCGCGTCGTGACTGGACGGTGCCGGAGGAGCCGGTGCGGCCCACGCCTCGACATCGCTCGGCGGCGGCCCCGCCCTGTCCGGGGGCGATGGCTCGGTCTCCGCCGATGCCTCGTCCGGCGTCACCGGCGCCTCGACGTCCGCCAATGATTCGTCGGGCGGCGGAACCTCGACGTCCGCGGACGCCTCGTCGGGCGGGTCCCGCTCGTCATCGTGCATCGGGCGATGGACCTCCATCAGGACCGTCTCGGAGGGTTCGCATCATAGCCGACGCTCGGCGACCGCCGGCTGAGCGACGAGCCAGGACCCGAGCGAGCGAAGCAGGCGAAGCCCGTCGCCCCCGCCGACCTCGGGCTCCACCGCGCGCTCCGGGTGCGGCATCAGGCCGAGCACGTTGCCCCGCTCGTTGAGGATCCCGGCGATCGACCGCAGCGACCCGTTCGGGTTGGCCTCGCTCACGACCGATCCAGATGGATCCGCGTAGCGCAGCGCCACCCGGCCGCTGCGTTCCAGCTCATCGAGCACCGCTGCCTCGGCGTAGTAGCGGCCCTCGCCATGCGAGATCGGCAGGCTGATGGTGGCGCCCTCCTCCAGCTCGCCGAGCCATGGCCCCGCAGCGCGCTCCACGCGCAGCGACTGCCAGTCGCAGCGGAACTCCAGGTGGTCGTTGCGCAGGAGGGCGCCGGGCAGGATCCCCGCCTCGGTCAGGACCTGGAAGCCGTTGCACGAGCCGAGGACCGCTCCTCCGGCCGCCGCGAACGCCTCGACGGCAGGCATGACCGGGGAGAAGCGAGCGATCGCGCCCGTGCGCAGATGATCCCCATGCGCGAAGCCGCCCGGCAGCACGACCGCGTCGGTTTCCGGAAGCTCGGCGTCCGCGTGCCAGACCAGCTGTGCCTCCCAGCCGAGCAGGCCGGCTGCTTGGGCGAAGTCGCGCTCGCTCCAGGTGCCGGGAAAGACCACCACCGCCACCCGCGGACCGCGGCTCACGCGCTCAGCTCCCTCGCCGCCTCGTCCTCGCTGCGAAGCTCCCAGTCGGCGGTCTCCATGACCGGGTTGGCGAGGAGGCGCCGGCACATCTCGGCGATGGACGCCTCGGCGGCGACACGGTCCGCGACATCGAGGGTGAGCCGCAGCAGCTTGCCGGCGCGCACGTCGGCGACGGTGTCGAAGCCGAGCGAGCGGAGCGCACCCGCGATGGTCTGGCCCTCCGGATCGGCGATGCCCGGCCGCAGCCTGACGTGGACCTCGGCCAGCCAGCGCATCAGGCCGATCCCTCCGCGCCGCGCCACCGGTCGCCGGTCAGCCGCTCGTAGGCGGTGGCGTAGCGAGAGCGGGTTCCCGCGATCACGTCGTCCGGCAGCGCGGGCGCCGGCGGCTCGCGATTCCACCCCGACGCGGAGACGAAGTCGCGCACGAACTGCTTGTCGAATGAGGCGGGACTGGCCCCGGGTCGGTAGAGGGTCGCGTCCCAGAAGCGGCTCGAGTCCGGAGTCAGCAGCTCGTCGATGAGGGTCACCTCGCCGTCGACCCAGCCGAACTCGAACTTGGTGTCGGCCAGGATCAGGCCAACCTCGGCGGCCCGCTCGGCGCCGGCGCGGTACAGGTCCAGCGATCGTCTCTCCAGGTCGCGGGCGAGGTCGCCACCGACCATGTCGGCGAGCGTCTCGCGACTGATGTTCTCGTCGTGCCCCACCTCTGCCTTGGTCGAGGGCGTGAAGATCGGCTCCGGCAGGCGATCCGCCTCGAGCAGGCCCGATGGAAGCTGATGCCCGCCGACCTCGCCGCTGGCGCGGTACTCCGCCCAGCCGGAACCGGCCAGGTAGCCGCGCACCACGCACTCGGCGTCGATCCGCTGCGCGCGACGCGCCAGGGTCAGCCGGCCCGCCAGCTCCGGCGTTCGGGCGGGCGTGGGCAGCTTGTCGGCATCGGTCGAGATGAAGTGCGTCGGCCCCAGCGGGGCGAGGCGCAGGAACCAGTAGGCCGACAGCGCGGTGAGGAGCCGGCCCTTGTCCGGGATCGGCTGCTCGAAGACGACGTCAAACGCCGACAGGCGGTCCGTTGCGACCAGCAGCAGCCGATCGTCGCCCACCGCGTACGTATCGCGCACCTTGCCGCGGTGGATGAGCGGCAGCCCGGTGACGGTCGACTCGGCCAGCGTCACGACAGGTCCTCCACGGTGCCTTCGTCACGGTCGGGCTGCCGGGGGTCCGGCCGGCTGCCCAACCGAGCCTTGGCGAACGCCTCAACTCGGTCGAGGAAGGCCAACACCACCAGGATCAGCACGGTGCCGATGGTGGCCATCACCAGCATCCCGGCCCCCGCCGCCATGCCGATGGCCGCGACGGACCACAGCGACGCCGCCGTCGTCAGGCCGCGGATATTGCCGCCGTACTGGAGGATCGCGCCGGCGCCGATGAAGCCGATGCCCGACACGATCTGCGCGGCGATGCGCGTCGGGTCGACCGAGGCCCCGGCGAAGCCGTAGGCCGAGACGATGGTGAAGAGGGCCGCCCCCAGCGCCACCAGGGCGTGCGTTCGAAAGCCGGCCGGCTGGCGGTGCAGCTCCCGCTCAAGGCCGATGACGGCTCCGAGCACGAGCCCGAGCGCGAGGCGCCCGGCCAGCTGGAGCTCCAGGTCGAAGCCGAGATCCGGGGTCATCCCACCGCCTCCCGCGCGTCCAGCTCGAGTGACCACCATCTCGATCGCCAGACATGCAGCGCGCCCACCAAGAGCATCCCGATCAGCCAGATCGCAACGAAGCCGACCAGCAGGAGCAGCGCGCGCGGACTGAGCAGCTCGCCGCCGGCCAGGTCGGTGCTGATCGGCGCCCAGAGCACCCGCAGCAGGGCGATCGCCAGTCCGATC